>DAONOU010000092.1:0-9098 GCA_035409265.1 Arachnia sp.
GGATCTCCGCGCTCGTCGCGGAGCAGGACAAGCTCGACACCCCGCTCGCGCGCCAGCTGAACAGGCTCGGCACGCAGCTGGCCGGGCTGATCGGCATCCTCGCCGTCGGCATGCTGGGCCTCGGCTACTTCGTCCACGGCATGGACGGGAGCGAGCTGATCTCGGCCGCCATCGGGTTCGCCGTCGCCGCCGTCCCCGAGGGCCTCCCCGCGCTGGTCACCATCACGCTCGCGCTCGGCGTGCAGCAGATGGCCAAGCGCAACGCGATCACGCGGAAGATGGCCGCCGTCGAGACGCTGGGCTCGGTCACGACCATCTGCTCGGACAAGACGGGCACGCTGACGCAGAACGAGATGACGGTGCGCACCGTCGTCACCGGGCAGGGCAGCTACGACGTCGAGGGCACCGGCTACCGGCCCGTCGGCCGCGTGACCGCGGGCGGCGCCGTCGCCGAGCTGGCCGCGCACCCCGACCTCGCCGCGCTGGTGGTCGCCGCCGGGGCGGCCAACGACGCGCGGGTCGAGGAGACGCCGGAGGGCTGGCGCGTCGTCGGCCAGCCGACCGAGGGCGCCCTCGACGTCCTGGCCGCCAAGGCGGGCGCCGACATCGAGGCGATCACCCGGCTGGCGCAGGTGCCGTTCGAGTCGGCCCACAAGTTCTCCGCCACCCTGGACGACGTCCCGGGCGGCGGCCGCGTCGTCCACGCGCTGGGCGCGCCCGACCGGCTGCTCGACCGCTGCGCCACGCAGGTCGGCCCCGGCGGCGAGCCGGTCGCGCTGGACCGCGAGGCCTGGGAGCACCACATCGACGTGCTGTCCGGGCAGGGCCTGCGCGTCCTGGCCGCGGCCTCCCGCCCCGCCGACGGCGTCGAGGCCATCGAGCTGGACGACCTCGACTCCGGCCTCACCTTCCTCGGCCTCTGCGGCATCGTCGACCCGCCGCGGCCCGAGGTGCGCGACGCGATCCGCCTCTCGCACACGGCCGGCATCCGCGTGAAGATGATCACCGGCGACCACGCCGGCACCGCCGTCGCGATCTCCCGCGAGCTGGGCATCGCGCCCGCCGAGGGCGACGTCGCCGCGCTCACCGGCGCCGAGCTGGAGGCGATGGGCGACGACGAGCTGGCCGCCGTCGTCCAGGGGGTCGACATCTACGCCCGCACCTCCCCGGAGCACAAGCTGCGCATCGTGCAGGCCCTGCAGACCCACGGCGAGGTCGTCGCCATGACTGGCGACGGGGTGAACGACGCCCCGTCGATCACCCGCGCCGACGTCGGCGTCGCGATGGGCATCAAGGGCACGGAGGCGACGAAGGAGGCGGCCGACATCGTGCTGGCCGACGACAACTTCGCCACCATCGAGCGCGCCGTCGAGGAGGGGCGCCGGATCTACGACAACATCCGTAAGTCGGTGGTGTTCCTGCTGCCGACCAACGGCGCGCAGGCGCTGGTCATCCTGGTCGCGGTGCTCTTCGGCTGGGCGCTGCCGCTGTCTCCCGTGCAGATCCTGTGGATCAACCTGGTCACGGCCCTGACCCTGTCGCTGGCCCTGGCGGGCGAGCCCGCCGAGCCGGGCATCATGGAGCGCCCGCCGCGCTCCCCCAAGGAGCAGGTGTTGGCGCCGCGCGCGATCGCTCTCGTCCTGTGGACGTCGGTGCTGATCGGCGGCGCGACGCTGGGCGTGTACCTCTACGGCCGCGCTCACGCGGACACCTACGCGATCGGCCAGACCACCGCCGTCACGATGCTCGCCCTCGGCCAGCTCGCCTTCCTGTTCAACTGCCGGTTCCTGAACAGCTCCTCGCTGACGCCGCGCGCGCTGGTGGGCAACCGCGCGATCTGGATCGCCGCCGGCCTGCTGTTCGCTCTGCAGCTGGTCTACGTGTACGCGCCGTTCATGAACTCCTGGTTCAGGTCCGCCCCTCTGCCGTTCGACCACTGGCTGGGCGTGCTGGCGCTCGCCGTCGGCATCTTCCTCGTCGTCGAGCTGGCGAAGTGGGCGACCCGCCGCCTCTACGGCGCCAGCCGCTGATGCGACACGCTCGCTGCTCACACGCCACGATGAAGGCGCCGGAAAAAGCGCCCTTGCCTACGCGCCACAATTTTCGTTATACGATATCCCTATGAGCGCACAGGAGACAATCAACGGACAGCCCGTGACCGAGGAGCAGATCGCGGCCTGGGCCGACGAGGCCGAGCGCGGATACGACGTCGCCGCACTGAAGAAGCGCGGTCGCGGTCGCCCCGGCCGAGGCGCCATGCCGACTCAGGTCGTGGCCCTGCGCCTCACCACCGACGAGTTGGCCGCCATCGACGCCCGCGCCGAGCGGGAACGCAAGACGCGCTCCGAGACGATCCGAGACGCGCTCACCGCCTACGCGTCGTGAACATCCACGCCTCCGCCAGGAAGCACGGCATCAAGGACGACGACATCGCCTACGCCGCCACCTGGGCCGTCTGGATTGAGGACCTGGACGAGAACAATCCCAGCCGTCAGTTGCGGCTCGGGTTCGACACTCGGGGCCGCCTCCTAGAGATCGTGGTACTCGTTTTCGACAGCGGTAACGAGTTGGTGATCCACGCGATGAAGGCGCGGCGACAGATGCTCGACCTGCTTCCCTGAACCAGATCGGAGGTCGACACTGGCCGCCCTCAGCGGCCGGACTCCTCGACGATCCGGGCGGCCAGTTCGAGCTGTCGATCGAGGCGCTCCCGATCCTCGGTGAGCGCCAACTGGTTGTCAGCGATGGTCTTCCGGTCGATCTCCGCTCGGGCCCTGTCGAGGCGGCCCACCATGTCGGTCCTTTCCTTGCAGTCGATGTCCGCCAGCGCGAGCCTGATCTCGGCCGCGGGCGCGTCCGCGCTGCCCGACTCCTGTCGCGCTGCCTGCGCCGCCCTGATGTCACCCTGGTCCTCCAGCGGATCCGTGACGCGGTGGCCGTCGGCAGCCATGCACGCCACCCAGTCGGCGACGGCGTCCTGGTAGTCCGTGCTCGCCCTCAGCTGGGCCCCGCCTTCGATCCACAGCGTGTGACCCAGCCCGTAGACGGAGATATCGGGATCGTCGGCCAGGGCCGCGTCGGCCTCGCCGACGCAGCCGCCCGCCGGCACCTCCTGGCCGTCGATCTCACCGGGCGACTCGCCCCTCTTCGTGTTCCCTCCCCCTTGCTCGACCCCGTCCACGGAGCGGGTCCCGGTCAGGACGAACTCGTAGGCGTCGCTGTGCGACGACGGCAGGTCCTCCGCGCCGAAGCCCGCCGTCTGGTACCCGTACCTCTCGGCGTCCTCCAGGCTGGTGATGCCGTAGATGCGAGACAGCCCCGAGCGTTCGCCCCTGACCGTCTCTTGGACGTGGGCGGGGGCGGGCTCACCTCGGCGCCCGTGCAGCCGGCGAGGCCGAGGCCGCCGACAAGAACGGAAGCAGCGGCGGCCCTCACCGATCGTCCGGCCGGGCACGGTTCGCTCCGGGTGGTCTGCCCCACGGGGTGCTCCTGACGTGCGATGCGACGACGAACCCGGACGGCCCGTCAGGGGTCATCGCACGTCGCCACGGATTGTGACCGCGACCACGGCCCTCGGCCCGCTACGGCGCCTCTCGGGCCGGACCCTGCGACACGAAGGTCGTGCGGTGCGGGTCTCCGTCGGCGTCGCGCGGCGCGACCGTCATCTGCAAGATCGCGCCGCTCTGCGAGTCGACGATCAACTCCAGGTCGCCGTATCCGTCGCCTTCGACCGTGGCGGGATCGGCCGTCCAGGTGTCGTCCGCGGCGAGGCGGATGGCCACGCCGGCGCGCCCTCTCGCGTCGCGGGTCTCACCCGTCAACGTCATCCCCGGGATCTCCGCCAGCACGCCCCACAGCGCCTGGCGGAGGGGTGGCGGCGAGGGGGTCTCGGCGAGCATCTCCCCCACCAGCGTGGCCACCTGCCAGTCCAGGGCACCCTGACCCCCGACGTCGCGCTCGAGCGCGCGCCGAAGAGCGACGGGGTCGAGCGGGAGCGCAACCAGCTCGTCCCAGGTGAGTTCGGCCTTCCGGAGCCCGAGGGCCGCCGCCGGGAGGTCGCGCCTTGCCGCACCGTCGATCACCGCGCCGGGCTCTCGCCGCCCCGTCCAGACGGTGCGCTCGACCGGCTCGTCGCTGCCTTGCTGGACAACGGACTCCGCGCGCCAGAAGACCGCGTCGCTGGCATCGTCGGTCCCCACCGCGCTGGCCTCCCCGGCTGCGTGCAGGATCTGAGCCGCCGAAGCCGCGCCATGGGACGCCGGGCCCGTGGTCGAGGGCCCCACCGCGATCTGCGGCAGCCCGTCAGCGCGTGGGAGGAAGGCGATCACGACAAGGACCGCCGCGGCGAGGCCCGCGGCCAGGCCGGGCCTCAGCCAGCGGCCGGCCGAGCGCCGCGATCGGGGCAGCTCGAGGACCGGGCGCGAGCCCGCGCCAGGCGCCGTGCCCGGCTCGTCGTCGAAGAAGGAGTCAGCCGAGCGGAAGGCCAGGCCGCTGCCCTCCGGCTCCCCGTCGACGGAGCACCGTCGCGCTTGGCCCACACCACCTCGAAGGTGTCATGGACGACGTCAAGAGCCACCTGGGCGGACAAGCGGGCGGCGGCGTAGGCGTACAGCGGCCGACGCAGCCGCTCGTAGAGCGCCGTGAACTCCTGCCTATCCACGCCGCCCAGATCACGCCGGTCAACGACGACCTCGCAGCGGGCGACCTGGTGCGGCTCTCCGCGCTGCCCGGGGAGTGACCGTGGCCCTCGCCGCGCCTGTGATCGACCTCAACGGGGTGGAGCGCACCTTCCCCGGCTCCCCACCCGTCCGCGCGCTTCGACCCTGCGCTCTGCGCGTCTTCCCCGGCGACTATCTGACGATCGTCGGGCCGTCTGGATCGGGCAAGTCCACGCTGCTCAACCTCCTCGGGCTCCTCGACCGGCCAACCTCCGGCAGCTACCTCCTCGAAGGGCTCGACACCTCGACGCTGACCGAGGACCAGCGCACCGCGCTGCGCGGGCGCCGCCTCGGCTTCGTGTTCCAGTCCTTCCACCTCATCGACCACCGCACCGCCACCGAGAACGTCATGCTCGGCCTCCTGTACCGCAACCTGCCCGCCCGAGAGCGCCGAGATCGAGCCCGATCGGCGCTGGAACAGGTCGGCCTCGAACGCCGGCTCGACGCGCTCCCCACCACGATGTCCGGCGGCGAACGTCAACGCGTCGCGATCGCCCGCGCCCTGGTGGGACACCCCGCCGTCCTGCTCTGCGACGAGCCCACCGGCAACCTCGACTCCCACACCACCGGCACCATCCTGGACATCCTCGACGCGCTGCACGCCGAGGGCATCACCATCGTCGCCATCACCCACGAGGAGTCCGTCGCCCGGCGCGGCACCCGCACCATCCACATCACCGACGGGGCCCTCGCCGAGCCGGTGCGGCCATGAACCGCCATTCCGCCGATCTCGTGGGCGCGCCGGTGGAGCCCACCCGGCTGGTCGCCCGCGACCTCGCCTCGGAAGTGATCGCGGCTATCGTCGCAAAGCCCGGACGCTCCTTCCTCACAACGCTCGGCACCGTCCTGGGCGTCGGCACCCTCATCGTCATCCTCGGCCTGACCTCCACGGCCTCCGGTCAGGTATCGGCTCGGTTCGACGCCCAAGCCGCCACCACCGTCACCGTGAAGGACGCACGCAACCCAGAGGGGTACTTTTCTCAATCCCTTCACGTTTATGGCCGCGAAGGTGAGCAATGCCATCGTTGTGGAGCCGTCATCAAACGGATTCCGTTCGGTGGGCGGTCAAGTCACTTTTGCCCGAGATGTCAGCGGCGGCACTGAGCGTTGCGAGGCAGTCTGTGAAGTCTCGCCCCTTCTTTCCGAGGGGTGAGAAGTAGGCGCGATCCGCCTGCTCAACGGCGGCGTTGGCGCGGTTGGCGAGCGCAACGCCCGCGGGGGTGACCTTGAGTGTTCGGGCTCTCCGGTCCGTCGGATGCGGATGTCGTTCGACAAGGTCTTTGTCCTCCAGTGCTCGGAGCACTTGCGAGGTCATCATAGGATCGGTCACCGCTCGCTCGGCGAGGTCGCGCTGCGTAACGGGTGTCTCGCGGTCCATCGCGGTGAGTGCTGCGAGGAGTACGAACTGCACGTGGGTGAGACCAAAGGGTGCGAGTGCGGCACGGATCTCGCGCTGCCATGAGTTCGTGATCCGCCAGAGCATCAGGCCGGTGCTCGCTTTCGGGTCAGGGTAGAAAGTATCGAGCATGCCGGTCATGCTCCCATCGCCTCCCTGATGGTCTGCACATCGTGCGTGTCGAGCGGTATCAGTCCGTAACGGAGCTGGTATCCCCAATTCGCTTCTTGTGTCAGATGGAGCCGAGCACGTAGCGCATCCAGCGGTGTCGGGATTCCGGGGAAGTAGTCGATGCGGCGACGAAAGGGCTTGAAGCTGCCCTCATCGGCCTGCCAGATGTCGTCATCCGGCAACGAGCCGATCGCGGTGAAGTGTTGGTAGGGGGTGCGATCGCCACGCTGCTCTGTCGGAGAGTAATAGATGAGCGTGTCGCCGGCGTGCATACGTGCGAGCGGGGCGCGTTTGCCGTGGTTGATCTGGGCGATGCCGAGTTCAACCCCGCGGCGCACATGAGCAGCCGAGACAACTCCGAGCCAGCCGCGAGTCACGCGGCGTCCAGGTGATCGAGTAGCCCAGTGACGCTCGAGCGGGCCGCATTCCCCATGCTCTTGCGGAGTATGCGCTGCCAGAGTGGAGCGAGAAAACCGTCAACGCCAACAGAAACCCGTATCTCGGCACCATCGTCTCTCGGGGCGACTCTGTGCTCAAAGATCAGTGCCGCCCCAGGCAGGGAGGAAGCGTTCGTGAACACCCGATCTTGCTCGAAGGCAGTAATGGAGAAAGCCGCAGCGGGGCCGGACACTGGGCGCATCCTGCCGCGCGCCCCCAGCCTGGCGGGCCCCTCGAAGCTGACCTCCCGCACCTCTGCATCCCACGCGGGCCATCCTGCAGGATCCGCCCAGCGGGAGAACACGGACTGCGGACTATGCGCGGTGAAGGTGGAGTGTGAGTCGACGAGTTTCATGGTAAATAGTATGCGTGCTTACAATGCATTTCACAAATCCGACCCCACTGCTACGAAGGGGGCGCAGACGGTGCAGAAGTTCTGCACGGTGTGGTCATGCCCGGACATCTTCGGCGGTAAACGTATAAAACTGTCGAAGGCGGGCGACGCGCCATTCCCGTTCACCGCCGAGGCCATCGCCCGCGCCCGCGCGCTCAACGGCGTCACCGGCGCGGGCGTGATCTACGCCCCCACCACCGACGACCAGGTGGCCTCAGCCCACCCCGAACACACCACGCCCACGACCCTGCCCATCATCGCCGTGTCCCCGACAGCCTGGGATGCGATCGGGCCGGCGCTCAGCGCCGGACGGCTCTACGACGCGTTCGCCGAACACCAACCCGTCGTCGTCCTCGGCCGCGCCGCAGCCGGACGCCTCGGCGTCACCGGCGAAGGCCCCCCAACGGCCATCCAGATCGGCGGCCGACCCTTCCTCGTCGCCGGAGTCATCGACGACGTCGAACGCCGCCCCGACCTCCTCCTCGCCGTTCTCGTGCCCACCGGCACCGCCGAAGACCTCTGGGGTGCACCCACGCCCAAGTCCGAAGCCGAACTGCTGATCTCCACCCACCCCGGAGCCGCACTCCAAGTCGCCGACGAGGCCCCCATCACGGTCGCCTACCTCGCGCCCCGCGATGTCAGCGTCGCGCCGCCGCCCGACCCACGAGCGCTCCGCGACCACATCTCCAGCGACCTCACCTCACTCTTCTACGCCCTCGCCGGCATCTGCCTCCTCATCGGCACCGTCGGCATCGCCAACACCACGCTGGTCGCCGTCATGGAACGCTCCGCCGAGATCGGGCTCCGCCGCGCCCTCGGCGCCACCGGGCGCCACATCGCCGCCCACGTCGTCGCAGAGTCGGCGTCCCTCGGCATCCTCGGCGGAGTCCTCGGCACTGCCCTCGGGCTCACCGCCGTCATCGCCATCGCGCTGCTCCGCGGCTGGAGCCCCGTCATCGAACCCGCCCTCCTGCTCTGGGCACCCCTCCTCGGCCTCGCCACCGGCGCCGCCGCCGGCCTCTACCCAGCCCGAAAAGCCACCCGCATCGAACCCACCGAAGCCCTCCGCGGCCGCTGAGGGCGCCTCGCGCCAAGCAGGAGCACGAGTCGCGTTCACAGGCGATCCGAGACGCACTCGCCGCCTACGCGTCGCGAGCATCCACACGCGGCTCACATGAGAAGATGTCGTTATCTAATCGTTATTAATGTCGAGCACATAAGGACTGTCAAACCCTTACGAATCCGAACATGCGCCTGATATAATAGGACACATGAGCGATGGCATGGTTCGGGATCTAGGGCAGCGGTACCTCGCCGCGGCCTGGGAAACCAGCCACGCCCTACCCACTACGGAGAACCCCCACCGCGAGTTGGACGAACTGCTGATCGCGGTCGAGGAACACCTCGATCAACTCACCGGACTGCGCCTTCAGCTGTTGCGCGAGGCGTGGGCCTTGGGTGCGGGTCGGGTGTTGGATCGGGAGAAGGCCTCGCCTCGGACCACCACCGCCCAAGCAACCGCGGCGTTGAAACTCGCCCTCGACCTCGAAGAGCGGTTCGGTCTGATCGGACGGGCCCTGTCGGATGGGGTGGTGTCTCTTGCGCAGGCCGAGGCCATCGTCGCCGGGTTGAAGAAGCTCCCCGTCACACTGACCCGCAGTGATCTCGACACCGCCCAGACCACGGTCCTCGGCTACGCCGACACCCTCGGCCCCTCCGAGCTACGCACGCTGGCGTCGCGGATGGCCGAACTGATCGACCCGGCCGGTGCCGAACAGGAAGAGGCCGACCGTTTGGCTCGGGAGGAACGCCGCGCGAAAGCCGGACGGTTCCTGAAGCTCCGCCCCACACTCACCACCGGTGTCGGACCCGCCGCGGTCCTCGACAACGGAGAACCCATCTCCGCGGGAGAGGCTCGCCGGCTCGCCTGCGACGCCGACATCATCCCCATCACCCTCGGCACCCGTTCGGAGATCCTCGA
>DAONOU010000093.1:0-9036 GCA_035409265.1 Arachnia sp.
GCAGCGCGATGGAGGCCGCCTGCGCCTTCAGCCGGTCGCGATACCAGTCCGAGGGGAGGATCTGTTCGCGGGTGAACATGGCCCGGAACGCCGGGTCGTGCAGCGTCATGCCGTCCGACTCCCCGGTGGCCATGATCTCCAGTAGCGCCTTCACCGGCGGGACGGCGAGGGCGATGGTGCCGTCGTCGATGTAGGACTGGGCGACCCGCTGGTGGGTGGTCACGATGGTGCGCACCGACTCCGCGTAGGCCTCTTCGTCCTGCAACTCGGGCCGCAGCATGTTCTCGGAGAACACCACGTGCGGGTGCATGAAGATGCGGCCGAAGTACTTGGACTGGAACCTCTCGGTCATGCGGTATCCGAGGCGGCTGGCCTCGATCAGCTCGCCGTCCAGCTCGAAGTCCTCGACGCGCTCCAGGGCGCCCTCGGCGATCAGGTTGGTCGCCGAACGCTCCTCAGGGGTCATCCGCGAGAAGACCTCCGGCACGAGTAGCGAGATGTCGTGGTCGACCCGGACGTTGGGCCCGATCACTCCCGCCGACGAGAGCCAGCCGTCGTAGCCGGTCAGCGCGAAGGACAGGAAGGCCGCGTTGAGGTCGACGACCGAGGCCAGCGCGTTGAACGGACCCTTCGTCATCGCGCCCTCGGAGCCCGCGCCCGTCGTCGACGGGGACTTGCCCGTCATCGATGAGATGAACTCCATGAACAGCTCCGGTCGCTCCATGAAGTGGAGCGGGGCGTAGCAGCAGAGCGGCGGGACGCCGGGCTCGGCGGCGTTGTTGCGCCGCCCGGCGGCCACCACGTCGACCGGCAGCCGGAGCGGGGCGTCCATCGGCAGGCGCCGGTGCAGCCGGGCCGCCATCTCGGCGACGGCGGTCTCCTGGGGGCGGGCGATGTCCGGTCGGACCTGCAGGTAGCGGGGGTTCTTCGACGGCGCCCCGTTCACGATCCGCGGGTGCGCGGAGCTGACGAAGAAGGGGGCGTCACCCTCGCCGTCGGCGACCGTTCGGATCAGGCCCTGCATGGGGCGCGTGAACTTCGAGAAGGCGACGGCGTCGTCGGCGATGGCGCGGGCGTCCTCGCGGGTCAGCGGCGCGAAGTTGCTGAGGAACGCGCCGCCGGCGATGTCCGCCTCCGCCTGCTTGTCGTAGCCGCGGTGGATGGCGTCGTCGGGGCGCTGGAACAGCAGCTGCTCGCAGTTGGTGACGTACTTGCGCGACAGCCCGTCGGCGCTGTGGGCCGCCCAGCCGGGCACCACCATGCTCGCGGTGATGTCGTCCTCGGTCTGCACCTTCGACGCCGGGTGGAAGTCGTGGCGGAGGCCGAACAGGCGCCAGGAGCCGTCGGGCGCGAAGCCGACGCGCAGCATGTTGACGACGATCTTGTCGCCGTCGAGGCGCAGCGCGTGCCCCGCGCGGCCGTTGATGCGGCCGACGGTGAAGTGGCTCGGCCAGTCGTTGCCCCACTCGGGGCGGTAGAACCGCTTGACGACGAACACGAGCTCCTTGATGTGGTGCGGGATGGTCGTCAGCCACTCGTTGTACTCGTCGGTGTACGAAGAGCTGGGGGTCAGCAGCTTGATGACCGAGCCGACGCTGCGCTCGTCAGACAGCAGGGGGCGGGAGTCCCGCTCAGACCCGTCGGCGAACCGGAGGGAGAAGTCGTAGCCGACGATGTCGGCGACCTGCTCGAGGTCCTCGGTGAAGTCGTTGACGTAGGCGTTGCCCTGCACGAAGGCGTCGGTGATCGACTTCGAGATCTCCGACTTGCCGCCGCCCGAGACGGTGGCCGGCTTGTGGCACGAGGTCGCGATGGGGGAGGTGCCGAGCAGCGTCCACTGCTCGCCGTCGGCGGCGAGGTGGGTGAGGTTGACCAGGTACCCGTCGGGCAGGACGTAGGTCTTGTCCGCGCGCAGCGGGATCGACTGCGGCTCGCCGCCGCGCTCCCACGAGACGGTGACGTCGCGCAGGGAGAAGGTCGTGCGCTCGGGAACGAGGATGATGTGCGGCTGCTCGAGGTCGATCGCGTGGCCCTCGGCCTGCTGCTCGAACCGGTCAGGATCCCGGGCGATGACCTCGTCGATGCAGGCGGTCGGGTCGGAGTAGGTGCTGGTGAAGGTCTGGCCGAGGTTGTAGCGCGGGAACGCGATCGCGCCGCCGGAGTGCTCCTCCTCGACGCGGCCGAGCAGGTTCGCCGAGTAGCTGATCTGCGCCTTGACCTCCTTCTTGCAGTAGCCGAAGTAGTTGTCGGCGATGACGGTGACGATCACGCCGCGCTCGTCGCGGGCGCAGGCCTTGAACGCGGAGCCTCCGTTGTACCGCTCGTCGGCCTCCTTCCAGCACATGCCGTCGCGGCGCTGGCGTTCGGTGGCGTCGTCCCAGTGGGGAAGCCCGAGTTCCTTCTTCGTCAGCTGGGTGAGGTGCGGCGCCAGCACGACGAGTCCTGTGTGCCCGGTCCAGCGCGTCGGGTCGAGCGAGCTGTCGTTCTCGGGGAGGTAGGGGTCGCCGCCGTTGCCGAAGATGCCCTCGACGAAATCGAGGTTCGCCATGAGGGTTGCGGGCGCGAAGAACCGGGTCTCCATCCGCACCTCCTCGGTGTAGCCGGGCACCTCGGGGAGGACGATGGGCCGCAGCAGCAGCGACGCCCAGCACGTGGGGCGCTCCTCGCGGTTGGAGGTGTAGGGGAGGACCATGGCCTCGGCCGGCGGGGTGAACGCGTGCTCCATCAGGCGACCGAACACGGCGCGAGGCACGGCCAGCTTGTCGTCCTGGATGGGGAGCCCGCCCTCGGCGATGTGGAAGACGCCCTGGGTGGTGCGCCGGTCGTTGGCGGGGTTGTGCAGGATGCCGTTGGCGAGGCGGTAGCTGGTGAGCTGGGCGGAGGTGAACGTGTCGCCGTCGTAGGGGAGGCTCATCACGCGCGCAAGCCCCGGCTGGTCGAGCACGAGAGTCTCACGGGGCACGCGTGGCGCGGTGCCGGTGCCCTCCAGGTACGCGTCGAGGAACGTCTGGACCCTGCCGTCGACGGCGGGAAGCCGGTTCTGCAGGCGGCGGTTCAGCTCGCGCTGGCGCGCGAGGATGGGGCGCACGAGGTCCACGGCCTTGCCGGCCGGTCCCTCCTCGGGCAGGGGGATGCCCAGGAGCCCCAGTCGAAGGTGGATTGCCGCAATGTCCGCGAGATTGGCCATGCCCAACTATTGCGCGTCGCGCATGATGCGCAAACGGGGGCCCGGGATAAGGACGGGACTCCGATGTGCTTACATACCGCGCTACCGCGACGCGGCCTGCACGGCGTCGATGGCGGCCGCGACGTCGTCGTTGAGGCTCGACAGGTGAGCGTACGACGCGGGCGGCGTGCCGCGGTACAGCGGCCGGACGCCCACGAACACGTCGAACAGGTCCTCTCGCTCGAACGAAGGCCGACTCGCCAGCATGCGCAGCTGCCCGCTGGCGTTGCGCAGGTCGCGGACCCGGCCGCTCCACCCGGGGTTCGACATCGGGGCCCCGTCGGTGTCCATCGCGTCGGCCAGGGCGCCGAGGGCGGTGGCTAGTGGTCCGATCGCGGCCTTGACGCGCTCGCAGTCGAACGGGCCGGGCGTGTCGTCGGCGGCACCGCCGCGCCCCAGGATCTTGTCGAGCAGCCCCATGTCGTCTCCTTCGTCGGTGGGTGGTCACAGGGTACCGGGGCCGACGCCCACGCCCGCCGATTTCCACGGCTGGAAGTCCCGCGATGACATCGTGCCGCGGCTTGGCCTCGTCGCTTCGCCCACCGCACTCGGAATAGGATCGCGGGCATGACGAGACCAACGTTCGACGAACTCGGCCTGGCCACCGCGCGGTTGTGGGCCACGCGCAGCGCGGACCCCAAGGTGCAGGTCGGGGCGTGCCTGCTGGACCGGTGGAACCGCGTGGTGGGCGTCGGGTACAACGGCCGCGCGGCAGGGGAGCCGAACGAGCGGGAGAGCCTGGAACAGGGCCACAGCGGGTTCATCCACGCCGAGGTCAACGCGCTGCTGGCCGCCAACTGGAACGGGGAGGGGCACACGCTGTTCGTGACCCACGAGCCGTGCGCCACCTGCGCGCGGCTCATCGTCAACTCGCGCCGCGTGACCCGGGTGGTCTACGAGACGAGCTACACCGAGACCGCGCGCCGCGACGCCGGGCTCCCATCCGGCGCGGGCATCCTGAGGGATGCCGGTCTCGTCGTGTTCTCCGCCTAGCCTGGCCGCATCCGTCGACTTCCGCATTGGCGCGGGGGAGTCGGCATGACGTAGAGGTCCCGCAGGTAGGTGGCACCTACTGCGGCGCGCGCGATGGCGACCCGGCTGAAAAACCTTGGAACGACGAAAGGCCTCGTGACTAGGATTTCCACCTAGAAACGAGGCCTTCCGTAACGTGTCCGAGAGAGGACTTGAACCTCCACGCCCTATACGGGCACTAGCACCTCAAGCTAGCGCGTCTACCTATTCCGCCACCCGGACGAGTGGACTCCCTCTACGGGAGCGCGACACGAAACGTTAGCAGGTCTCCGGCCAGGTTGCACAATCGGGGGACCCGACGCGAGACGGCGCGGCGCGAGCCGCGGTCAGGACGCGCCGCGGAGGGCGTTCGGTCCGCCCGAGATGTCGTCGAGCGCGGCGACGATGGGGGCCACGAGCTCCTTGCCCTCGGCGTCTAGCAGCTCCGCCAACTGGTCGACGGTGCGGGGACCGACGAGCGCGCTGGCGACCTGCGGGGCGTCGCGCACCCACAGCAGCGCGACCTGGCTGGGCGTCAGGCCCAAGCCCTGCGCGGCGTGAGCGACGGCGTCGACGATGGCCGCGGAGCGCGGCTGGAGGTACGGCTCGACGAACCAGGTGAAGTGCTCCGACGCGCCACGCGAGCCTCGGGGGAGCCGACCCCCGCGATACGAGCCCGGGAGCACCCCGCGGCCCAGGCTGGACCACGCGAGCAGGCCCAGTTGGTGATAGGCGGCCGCGCCGACGACCTCGACCTCCGCGCGGCGCGCCAGCAGCGAGTACTCGACCTGCACGCTGGACAGCCGCGTGCGCGTGCGGTCGGCCTCCTGCCAGGTGGCCGCGGTGGCCGTCTGCCAGCCGACGAAGTTCGATACGCCGACGTAGCGGGCCATGCCCCGCGCCACCGCGGCGTCCATCGCCGACAGCGTCTCCTCGATAGGCGCGTCGCCCCAGGCATGGACCTGCCAGAGGTCGACGTGGTCCGTGCGGAGGCGCCGCAGCGACGACTCGAGGTCGTTCAGCAGCGCGCCGCGGGACGTGTCGATCTGTCGTCGGCCGTCGCGGACGACGAAGCCGGCCTTGGTCGCGATCACCAGCGACTCGCGCGGCAGCCCGCCCGCGAGCGCCTTCCCGATCATCTTCTCCGCGACCCCGGCGCCGTACGCGGGCGCGGTGTCGACGAGGTTGCCGCCGACCGCGACGAACTCGTGGAGCAGGTCGCGCGCCGTGGCCCACTCGACGTCGCGGCCCCAGGACATGGTGCCGAGGCCCAGCCGCGAGACGTGCAGCCCGGAGGCGCCGAGCGGTCGTGTCTGCATGCCCGGACCCTACGCGGCGAGGACGCCGGTGAGGATGAGGCCGGCGACGACGGCGGCGAGAGCAAGGCGGTACACCACGAAGATGGTGAAGTTGTGCGTCGACACGTACCGGATGAGCCACGCGATGACGGCGTAGCCGACGAAGAACGCCAGCACGGTGGCGACGATCGTCGGGCCCCACGCCACCGAGGAGTCGCCGATGTCCTTCAGCTTGTACAGGCCGGAGCCGAACACCGCGGGGATGGCGAGCAGGAACGCGTAGCGGGTGGCCGCCTCGCGGGTGTAGCCGAGGAACAGGCCGCCGGAGATGGTTGCGCCCGAGCGCGAGACGCCGGGGATCAGCGCGGCGGCCTGGAACAGGCCGTACAGGATGCCGTGCGGCCAGGTGAGGTCCTTCAGCTCGCGGGTGTTGCGCGCCCCGCGGCGGTCCGCGACGGCCAGCACGATCGCGACGCCGGCCAGCATCGCCACCGTGATCCACAGGTTGCGCAGCGTGGAGTCGATCGCGTCCTGGAACAGCAGCCCGAGCACAACGATGGGCACGGAACCGACGATGACGAGCCAACCCATACGCGCGTCCGGATCGCCCTTGGCGACCTTCCCGGTCAGCGAGCCGATCCACTGCGTGATGATCCGCCAGATGTCGCGCCGGAAGTACACGAGCACAGCGGTCTCGGTGCCCAGCTGCGTGACCGCGGTGAACGCGGCGCCGGGGTCGCGGCCGTCGAAGAACAGCTGCCCGACGATGGACACGTGTGCGCTCGACGAGATGGGCAGGAACTCGGTGAGCCCCTGCACGATGCCGAGCACGATCGCCTGCAGCCACTCCATGGCACCTCCGATAGCTAGATGGGCGTCGGCCACTCTACTGGGCCGGCGGATACGATTCTCGCCATGACGAAGGTGGTCTTGATCCGGCACGGGCGCTCGACGGCAAACGCCGACGGCGTGCTGGCCGGCCGCGCCGAGGGCGTGGGCCTCGACGCCGTCGGGCGCGCGCAGGCCGAGGCGCTCCGGGCCGCGCTCGACGGCGTGCCCGTGGCCGGCGCCTACACCTCGCCGCTGCGACGCTGCCGCGAGACCGCGGCGCTCGCCGGCCTCCCTGAAGCGACGGTCATCGACGCCCTCACCGAGTGCGACTACGGCGCCTGGACGGGCCGCGCGCTCGCCGAGCTCGCCAAGGACCCGGCGTGGGCGGAGATCCAGAACCGCCCCTCGGCCGTCACCTTCCCCGGCGGCGAGGCCATGGCCGCGATGGCCCGCCGGTCCGTCGCCGCCGTCGCCGACCTCGTCTCCCGGCACGAAGGCGGGATCGTGCTCGTGTTCAGCCACGGAGACCCCATCAAGGCGATCCTCGCCGACGCCCTCGCCGTCGGCCTCGACGACTTCCAGCGGCTCCACGTGAACCCCGCGGGCGTCAGCGTCATCGAGTGGGCGCCCGAACGGCCGATGGTGCTCGCGATGAACGTCGGCGGCCACCTCGCGGCCCTCCTCGGCGCGGCCGTCGCCCCGACCGTCGGCGGCGGCGACGTCGCGGGCGTAGGGTGAGCGCCATGTTCCTGGAGTTCGACCGGCCGGACCGCTGCATCGTCGGCACCGTCGGCCCGCCCGGAAACCGGCTGTTCCTGATCCAGGTGGCGCAGGGCAGCAGGCTGGCCGCCGTCGCCGTCGAGAAGCAGCAGGCGCAGCTCCTCGGCCTGCGGGTGGGGGAGGTGCTGGACCAGCTCGCCGAGCTCGGCCGCGACGTCCCCCCGGCGGGAGACCCGCTCGACCTCGGCCCGCTCGACGCGCCGGTCACGGTCGCGTTCCGCGCCTCGGCGATCGGGCTCGCCTGGGATCAGGACTCGGGCCGGCTGGTGCTCGAGCTGATCTCGGTCGACGCTGATGTCGAGGCCGATGAGCCCGACAACTCCCTCCTCCAGATTCGGCTCACGCCCGCGATGGCGCGCGAGTTCTCCGGCCGTGCGGCCATCGTCGTCGCCTCCGGCCGCCCCCCGTGCCCCGCCTGCGGGCAGCCGCTCGACGGCGCGGCCCACATCTGCCCGCGCGCCAACGGCTACCGAGGCCCGCTGTTTTCATGACCGGGCCTCAGGGGGAGCTGCGGCTGGTCGGCCGCCTCGTCGAGGCCTCCAACGGCACCTTCCTCGCCGAGGACGACGCCGGCGCGCGGTGGGTCTACAAGCCCGTCGCCGGCGAGGCGCCGCTCTGGGACTTCCCGCCCGCGACGCTGGGCCGCCGCGAGGTAGCCGCGTACGCGCTCTCGGAGGAGCTGGGCCTCGGCCTCGTGCCGGAGACCGTCTGGTGCGAGGGGCCGCTGGGGGAGGGGTCCGCTCAGGCGTGGATCGACGGCGAGCCCACCGACCTGGTCGGCCTCTTGCGCCCGGAGGAGATCACCGAGGCCTGGCTGCCCATCGTCGCGGGCACCACCGAGGACGGCGCGACCGTCGTCCTCGCGCACCGCGACGACCCCCGCCTCCGCCGCATGGCGCTGTTCGATGCGCTGCTGGGCAACTCCGATCGGAAGGGCGCTCATCTCATCGCCGACGGCGAACGCGTGCTGGGTGTCGACCACGGTGTGAGCCTGCACGTCGACGACAAGCTCCGCACCATTCTCTGGGGCTGGGCGGGTGACCCGCTGACCGACGACGAGCGCGCCATCCTGGCTGTGGCTAGGGGGATCGCCGCGCCGGTCGCGCCCGGCCTCGCGGACGAGGAGTGGGAGGCCCTGAGGGCCCGGGCCGACGCGATCCTGGCCGCCGGCGCGTTCCCCGTTCCGTCCGGCCGCTGGCCCAGCATCCCCTGGCCGCCGTTGTAGCCGGTAGGTTTGCGCCCATGTATGCATGGGCTGATGTCGCCGTCCCTAGCCTCTCCCCGTCGTCGGAGGAGGTCCCCGAGGGGCTCAGCCTCTACGACACCGCGACGAGGCGGATCGTCCCCGTCGGGCCGAAGGACGACGTCGCCCGCATGTACGTCTGCGGCATCACCCCCTACGACGCCACGCACCTCGGCCACGCGAACACGTATGTCACGTTCGACCTGATCAATCGCGCCTGGCGCGACCTCGGCCTCGAGGTCAATTACACGCAGAACGTCACGGACGTCGACGACCCGCTCCTGGAGCGCGCCGCCGCCACCGGCCAGGAGTGGGAGGAGCTGGCCGAGGACCAGACCGAGCTTTTCCGCAGCGACATGGTGGACCTGCGCGTCATCCCGCCGGACCACTACATCGGCGCCGTGGAGTCCATCTCCTGCGTCGTCGAGCTGATCGAGCACCTGGTGGAGAGCGGGCTGGTCTACCAGGTCGAGGACGACAAGCACCCGGACTGGTACTTCAACACCGTCGCGGCGCCGGGGTTCGGCGGCATCTCGCACCTCGACGAGGACGCGATGATCCCCTTGTGCGCGGCCAACGGCGGCGATCCGGAGCGCCCGGGCAAGCGGCACCCGCTCGACTGCCTAGTCTGGCGCTTCGCGCGCCCC
>DAONOU010000094.1:0-9003 GCA_035409265.1 Arachnia sp.
GATCATGTTCGTCGGCACCAAGAAGCAGGCCCAGGAGGCCATCGCCGAGCAGGCCACCCGCGTCGGCATGCCCTACGTCAACCAGCGCTGGCTGGGCGGCATGCTCACCAACTTCCACACCGTCACCAAGCGGATCCAGCGCCTCAAGGAGCTCGAGGGCATCGACGCCGCGTCCAGCGGCCTCACCAAGAAGGAGCTCCTGCAGCTCGACCGCGAGCGCACCAAGCTCGATAAGACCCTCGGCGGCATCCGCGACATGGTCAAGACGCCGCAGGCCGTCTGGATCGTCGACACCAAGAAGGAGCACCTCGCCGTCGACGAGGCGCGCAAGCTGCACATCCCGATCGTCGGCATCCTCGACACCAACTGCGACCCCGACGAGGTCGACTACGCCGTGCCGGGCAACGACGACGCGATCCGCTCCGTCGGCCTGCTGACCCGCATCATCGCCGACGCCGTCGCCGAGGGTCTGATCGACCGCTCCTCCGGCCGCTCGGGCGAGCAGGTCGAGGCCGAGCCCATGCCCGACTGGGAGCGCGAGCTGCTGGGCGCCGACGAGGCCCCCGCCGCTGAGGCCGTTGCCGTCGAGGAGACCGCCGCCGACGCCGACGCCGTTGCCGTCGAGGCGACCGACGCCGAGGCCGCCGCCCTGGTCGAAGAGGTCACCGAGGCCGCCCCGGCCGACGAGGCCCCGGCCGCCAACTGACCGCATCCCACCCCAGAGAACAAGACGGGAAACAAATCACCCATGGCTATCACTGCCGCTGACGTGAAGAAGCTCCGCGACGCCACCGGCGCGGGCATGATGGACGCCAAGAATGCCCTCGTCGAGGCTGAAGGCGACTTCGAGAAGGCGATCGAGGGCCTCCGCATCTCGGGCCTCGCCAAGCAGGCGAAGCGCTCCGACCGCGAGGCGAGCAACGGCATCGTCGCGGGCCGCGACGGCGCCCTGATCCAGTTCGCCGCCGAGACCGACTTCGTCGCCAAGAACGCCGAGTTCGTGGGCCTCGCCGAGGAGATCGTCTCCGCGGTGCTCGCCGCGGGCGCCCAGGACGTCGCCTCCGCCAACGAGGCCGTCCTGGCCTCCGGCGCCAAGGTCGAGGACGCCGTCAAGGAGCTCGGCGCCAAGATCGGCGAGAACATCTCGGTCGCCGCCGTCGCCAACTTCGGCGAGGGCGCGCACCTGTACCTGCACCGCCGCGCCTCCGACCTGCCCCCGCAGGTCGGCGTGCTCGTCGAGTACACGGGAGACGACGCCCTCGCGCACCAGACCGCGCTGCACATCGCCGCGATGTCCCCGCAGTGGGTCATCCGCGACGAGGTGCCCGCCGACCTGGTCGAGAACGAGCGCCGCATCGCCGAGGCCACCGCCAAGGAGGAGGGCAAGCCCGAGGCCGCCCTGCCGCGCATCGTCGAGGGCCGCGTCGGCGGCTTCTTCAAGGACGTCGTGCTCGTCGACCAGGCCGCGGTCTGGGAGGACAAGAAGACGGTCGGCCAGTCCCTGGCCGACGGCTCGACCGAGGTTCAGCGCTTCGTGCGCTTCGCCGTCGGAGCCTGAGCGCCGCGCTCGCTCTTCAAGTAGAGTTGCGTGCGCCGCGACCCCTCGTGGGTCGCGGCGCACGTGCCATGTTCGCCCACAAACGCCCAGGAGTACCAGGTGTCGTATCAGCGTGTGTTGTTGAAGCTCTCCGGTGAGGTGTTCGGGGGCGGCAAGCTCGGCGTCGACCCCGTCGTCATCTCCGCCATCGCGGAGGAGATCGCAGAGGTCGTCAGGGCGGGCACCCAGGTCGCCGTCGTCGTCGGCGGCGGGAACTTCTTCCGCGGCGCGGAGCTGTCGCAGAGCGGCATGTCGCGCGACCGCGCCGACTACATGGGAATGCTCGGCACCGTCATGAACGCCATCGCGCTGCAGGAGTTCTGCGAGAAGGCGGGCGTCCCGACCCGCGTGCAGTCGGCCATCAACATGGCGCAGGTCGCCGAGCCGTATATCCCGCGCCGCGCCGAGCGCCACCTGGAGAAGGGCCGCGTCGTGATCTTCGGCGCGGGCTCCGGCATGCCGTACTTCTCCACCGACACCGTCGCGGCCCAGCGCGCGCTGGAGATCGGCGCCGAGGTGCTGCTCATGGGCAAGCAGGGCGTCGACGGCGTGTACAACAAGGACCCGAACGCGCACGCCGACGCCACGAAGTTCGACCACCTCACCTACGACCAGTACCTGGCCGAGGACCTGAAGGTCGCGGACGCGACCGCCATCTCGCTGGCCCGCGACAACGCGTTGAAGATGGTGTTCTTCAACCTCTCCGTGGCCGGCAACATCGCCCGCGCCGTCGCGGGCGAGCCCATCGGCACCCTCGTTTCCCGCTAACTCTCTTCTCGCCACACCTAGGAGAACACCATGATCGACACCATCCAGAAGGACGCCGCGGACAAGATGCAGCACGCCGTCGACTTCGTCCGCGAGGACATGGCGACCATCCGCACCGGCCGCGCCCACCCCGCGATGTTCAACAAGATCAACGCGGAATACTACGGCGCGCCGACGCCGCTGCAGCAGCTCGCGCAGTTCACCTCGCCCGACCCGCGCTCGCTGCTCATCACGCCCTTCGACCGCAGCGCCATCGGCGCCATCGAGAAGGCCATCCGCGACTCCGACCTCGGCGTCAACCCCAGCAACGACGGCAACTCCGTGCGCGTGATCGTGCCGCAGCTGACCGAGGAGCGCCGCAAGGAGTACATCAAGCTCGCCAAGGGCAAGGCCGAGGACGCCCGCATCGCCGTGCGCAACGTCCGCCGCCACGCCATCGACGCGCTGAAGAAGCTGCAGAAGGACGGCGAGATCGGCGAGGACGAGCTGAGCCGCGCGGAGAAGAGCCTCGACGGCACCACGCGCAAGTTCGTCGACGGCATCGACGACTTGCTGAAGCACAAGGAAGCCGAACTCCTCGAGATCTGAGCTCATGACCCGACAGACCGCCAACCCGACGCCGAAGGCCGGCCGGAACCTCCCGGTCGCCATCGGCGTCGGCGTCGGCCTGTTCGTGCCGCTCACCGCGGGACTCATCTGGGCCCCGTGGTTCTTCACGCTCCTCATCGCTGTCGGGCTCGGCCTCGCCGCCGTCGAGGTGCACCGGGCGTTGCTGCTCAAGGGCATGCGCTCGGAGGTCGTACCCATCGTGATCGGGACGGTCGTCAGCGTCCTCGGCGGCTACATCGCCGGGCGCGTCGACCTGCACATCTCCGCCGTCGGCTTCGCCGCCATCTGCCTCGCCGCGACCATGCTCGCCGCGCTGACCTCGCGGCTCTTCCGCGGCGCCGAGGGATTCATCCGCGACGTGTCGGCGAGCGCGTTCGTCATCGCCTACATCCCGCTGATGGGCGTTTTCGTGCCGCTGCTGCTCGCGGCGGACCACGGCAGGCTCCGGATCCTGATCGTCATCGCCTGCGTCGTCGCCTCCGACACCGGCGCGTTCGCCGTCGGCGTCCTGTTCGGCAGGCACAAGATGGCCCCCAGCATCAGCCCCGGAAAGACGTGGGAGGGCTTCGCCGGCGGCGTGGCCGTCGCCGCGGCCGTCGGCGCGGTGGGGGTCCACCTCCTGCTCGACACGCCGTGGTGGGTCGGGCTCATCCTCGGCGCGCTCTGCAGCCTGGGCGGCACCGTCGGCGATCTCGTCGAGTCGCTCATCAAGCGCGACGCGGGGCTGAAGGACATGTCGAACTTCCTGCCGGGCCACGGCGGCATCATGGACCGCCTCGACTCGATGCTCGTGGCCGTTCCCGTCGGCTGGCTCGTGCTGCACCTCGCCCTCGGCTGACGCCCACCCCGTTCTCAGGAGACCCATGTCCCCGACCCTCTTGCCGCTCGTCTTCGAGGCGCCCCGCCGGGGCAAGCCGCCGAAGCACTGGTTCGACCTCTCCCGCGAGGAGCGCGTCGAGGCCGCCACGAACCTCGGCCTGCCGCGCTTCCGCGCCGACCAGATCTCCCGCCACGTGTTCGACCGCCTCGAGGACGACGCGACGGCGTTCACCGACCTTCCCGCGGCCATCCGCGCGGAGCTCGGCGAGCAGCTGTTCCCGCGGCTGCTCGAGCAGGTGACGCGGCGGATGACCGACGATGGCGCGACGGTGAAGACGCTGTGGAAGCTCTTCGACGGTTCGCTGCTCGAGTCCGTGCTGATGCGCTACCCGAACCGCACGACGCTGTGCATCTCGTCGCAGGCCGGCTGCGGCATGGCCTGCCCGTTCTGCGCCACCGGCCAGGGCGGGTTGAAGCGCAACCTGTCGCAGGCGGAGATCGTCGCGCAGGTGCTCGCCGCCGACCAGCAGCTCTCCTCGGGGACCGTGCCGGGGGCCTCGGGGCGCCTGAACAACATCGTCTTCATGGGCATGGGCGAGCCGATGGCCAACTACAACGCGGTGCTCGGCGCCATCCGCACGTTCCTCGAGCCCGGCCCCAACGGCTTCGGCATGAGCGCGCGCGGCATCACGGTGTCCACCGTCGGCCTCGTCCCGCAGATCGTGAAGCTGACGGGGGAGGGCCTCCCGCTGACGCTGGCGGTGTCGCTGCACGCGCCCGACGACGAGCTCCGCGACGAGATCGTCCCGGTCAACAACCGCTGGAAGGTGGCGGAGGTCGTCGACGCGGCCTGGGAGTACGCGCGCACCACCAAGCGCCGCGTCTCCATCGAATACGCGATGATGCGCGACATCAACGACCAGGCGCACCGCGCCGAGTTGCTCGCCGACGTCCTCAAGCGCCGCGGCGACTGGGGCTGGGTACACGTGAACCTGATCCCGCTTAACCCCACGCCCGGCTCGAAGTGGACCGCGTCGCGCAAGGCCGACGAGCGCGCGTTCATCGAGACGCTGGAGCGCCGGGGCGTGCCCGTCACGCTCCGCGACACGCGCGGCCAGGAGATCGACGGCGCCTGCGGCCAGCTCGCCGCCCGCGTCTCCGACGAGAACGCCTAACCGCGCGCCACGCCTCTTCGGCGACCCCGGGTTCCGGGCGTCGGGGCGCCGCGCTAAGCTCCGAACCAATATGAACCAATTGTTGGAGCCGGACGCGGCGCGCCAGGCGGAGGAGCGGCTCCGCGGCCTCGTCGCGGGACTCGCCCTGGGGTCGAGGCTGCCCCCGGAGCGGGAGCTGGCCGTAGACCTCGGCCTCGGCCGCACGGTGCTGCGAACGGTGCTGATGAAGCTCACGGCGGAGGGCTGGCTCGAGCGGCGGCAGGGCGCGGGCACGTTCGTCGCGCGCACGCCCGGGAGCCCCGTCGCCACCGGGTTGTCCGAGGAGCTGTCGCGGCGCGGCGTCGCGTTCGAGGTCCTGGTCCTCGACGTGGCCCGCGTGCCCGCGCCCGCCCACACCGGCCTGGGGGGCGACGTCGTCGAGGTCCGTCGGGCCCGCGGCGTGGGCGGGGAGACGGTATCGCTCGAGACGACCTGGCTGCCGGGAGCGTGGGCCGTCGGGCTCGACGTCGTGTCCTTGAGCGGCGCCTCTCTCTACGGCCTGCTCGCGCGGCACGGGGACGCGCCGCGCGCCGTCGCGGAGCGCCTGGCCGCCGTGATCGCCGACGCCGACACCGCCGCCCGCCTGGGCGTGCCGGAGGGTTCGCCGCTGCTCGAGGTAGGCCGGGTGGCCCGCGCGGAGGACGGCCGCGTCGTCGAGGTCTCGCGCACCCGGCTCCGCGCGGACCGCTTCCATCTCCGATCCTCGGCCGACGACCGCCACCCGGGCGCGTCGCTCGCCGCGTTGCTGACCATCACCCCAGAGGAGAACCGATGACCACCCAACCAAGCCCCGCGAAGAAGATCGCCCGGGTCGGCATCCTGATCGCGCTCTGCGTCGTCGGCGCGCTCATCAAGATCCCCAGCCCGACGGGGAGCGTCGCCCTCGACGCCGCCCCGGCCTTCCTCGCGGCCTTCGCGTTCACCCTGCCCGAGGCGGCGCTCGTCGCGGTGCTCGGACACCTGGTCTCCGCCGCCACCGCGGGCTTCCCGCTCTCGCTGCCGGTGCACGCGATCATCGCGATCACGATGGCCGTGGCCGTCGCCGGGGCGGGCTGGGCGGCGCGCAGGGCCGGCGTCTGGGTCGGGGTCGTCGTCGGCATCGCGCTGAACGGCGTGGGGGCCCCGCTGACGCTCGTGCCGATGTTCGGCTGGGGCTTCTTCGTCGCGATGCTGGTCCCGCTGCTCGTGGGCGCGGCCGTCAACGTGATCCTCGCCGCGCTGGTTGCCAAGGCGCTGACGGCGGCGGGACTCGCGGAGCCGTCGCCCGCGTGACCGTCGTCGTGGCCGAGGGCGCGGGCGTCGCCTTCCCGGGGTCTGCCCGCCCGGCCCTGGACGGCGTCGACCTCCTCGTCCGCGCGGGGGAGACGGTCGCCGTCGTCGGGGCCACGGGGGCGGGGAAGAGCACGCTCGCGCGGCTCCTCGTCGGCCTGATCCCCGGCCATCTCCCCGCCGAGGTGAGCGGCCGCCTGACCCGACCCGACGTCGTCGGCTACGTCCCGGAGCGCGCGGAGGCCGCGCTGATAGAGCCGAGGGTGGGCGACGACGTCGGCCTCGGCCTGCCCGCCGAGGGGAGAGGGGAAAGGGTCGCCGCGGCGCTCGCGGCCGTGGGCCTCGAGGGGTTCGAGGGCCGCGCCACCGGCGAGCTCAGCGGCGGGCAGGTGCAGCGGGCAGCGATCGCGGGGGCCCTGGCCCGCGGGGCGGAGCTGCTCGTCCTCGATGACCCCACCTCGGAGCTCGACGCGGAGGGCCGGGCGGCGCTGCTGCGCGCCATCCGCGGCCGGACAGCCGTGATCGCGACGCACGACCCCTCCCTCGTCGAGGGGTGCTCCCGCGTGGTCGCGCTTCACCGCGGCGTCGTCGCCTACGACGGGCCGGCGTCGGCGCTGCTGGCGGATGCCGAGCTCTGTCGGCGGATCGGGCTGCGGGCGGCCCGCGGGGAGCCGTTGCGGGCACGCCTCGGGGGCCGTCCAACCCCCGCTCCCGGGGATCTCGTCGCGCTGGTGACGCACCTCGACTTCACCTATCCCGGCGGCGTCGCGGCGCTGGACGACGCGGCCCTCGCTGTCGCGCGGGGCGAGATCGTCGCGCTGCGCGGGGCCAACGGCTCCGGCAAGTCGACCCTCGCGCGGTGCCTGCTCGGCCTGCTTCCCACCCCCGACGGCACGGTCGCCGTCGACGGGACCGCCGCCATGGTGCTGCAGGACCCCGACGCCCAGCTGTTCCACGACACGGTGCGCGCGGAGGTCGGCTTCGCTCCGCGCTGCCAAGGACTCACGGCCGAGGTCGTGGAGGAGCGGGCGGCCCGCGCGATGGCCGCGGTGGGGATCTCCGGCGACGCGGAGACTCACCCGATGCGCCTCGCCCGGTCGCGGCGCCAACTGGTCGCCGTCGCGGGCGCGCTGGCCGCCGAGCCCGACCTCCTCGTCCTCGACGAGCCCACCGGTGGGCTCGACCGCGACGCCTTCGAGCGCGTCGCCCGCGCCGTCGTCGACGCGGCGGAGCGCGGCGCGGGCGTGCTGCTGATCACGCACGACGACGACCTCGCCTCGCTCGCCACGCGCACCGTGACCCTCGCCGCGCCGCCGCCCGCGCCGTCGGTCGAACGGGAGGAGGCCCCCCGGACGCGCCGATGGGACGTGCGCGCCGTCGCGGTCGCGACGCTGGCAGCCATGGGGGTCATGGTCGCGGCGGGATCCCTGCCGGTCGTGGCCGGGGCGTTCGTCGTCGGCCTCGTGCTGTTGGGCACGACGGTGCGGGATGGGGCGCGCCGTGCCGGCGCCGCGTTGGCGCCGCTGGCCCCGGTGGCCGGTCTCGTCGGCGTCTTCGGTTACCTCGCCCCTCCGGGATGGGTGGACGACCCGGCGACTCACGCGGCGCTGCTCGTGCTGCGGCTGGTCGGCATGGTGGTCTGGACGGTGTGGGCGCTCGCCAAGGGCGACGGCGAGCAGGGGATCGCGCTCGCCCGGGCGTCGCGGCTGCCCCCGTCGCTCGTGCTGGTGGTCACCATCGCGCTGCGCTTCGTGCCGACCCTGATCCGCCGTCGCGAACGCATCGCGTTGGCCCAGCGGGCCCGGGGGGCGCGGCTCGACGAGGGCGGCCCCATCCGTCGCGCCCGCGCGCAGCTGGCCGTCCTCGTGCCCCTGTTCGTCGGGGCCATCGCCACCGCGAACGACCTCGCCGCGGCCCTGACCGTGAGGGGCGTCGGGACCGATAGCACGCCAAGGAGCCGGGTGTCGTCGTGAGACGGCGATGGGCAAAGTCAGCGCGGGGCGCCCGTGGCAACTACGATCGGCTTGTTTGTCGGTCATTTGACTGTTGAGGAGCAGCATGGAATCGCAATTGGAGCGCGTCTTCGAGTCCGTCATCGCTCGCAACCCCGGTGAGGCAGAGTTTCACCAGGCCGTTCGCGAGGTCCTCGAGAGCCTCGGCCCCGTCATAAAGCGCCACCCCGAGTACCTCGAGATGAAGATGCTGGAACGCATCTGCGAGCCCGAGCGCCAGATCATCTTCCGCGTGCCGTGGCAGGACGACAAGGGCGAGGTCCACATCAACCGCGGCTTCCGCGTCGAGTTCAACTCCGCGCTCGGCCCCTACAAGGGCGGCCTCCGGTTCCACCCCAGCGTCTACCTGGGCGTCATCAAGTTCCTGGGCTTCGAGCAGATCTTCAAGAACTCGCTCACCGGCCTGCCCATCGGCGGCGGCAAGGGCGGCTCCGACTTCGACCCGCGCGGCAAGTCCGACACCGAGGTCATGCGGTTCTGCCAGTCGTTCATGACCGAGCTGTACCGCCACCTGGGCGAGTACACGGACGTCCCCGCCGGCGACATCGGCGTCGGCGGCCGCGAGATCGGCTTCATGTTCGGCCAGTACAAGCGCATCACCAACCGCTACGAGTCCGGCGTGCTGACCGGCAAGGGCATCGGCTGGGGCGGCTCGCTCGTGCGCACCGAGGCCACCGGCTACGGCACCGTCGTGTTCGCCAACGAGATGCTGAAG
>DAONOU010000095.1:0-9001 GCA_035409265.1 Arachnia sp.
GACGCCGTTCTTGTACGCCGTCACGTCGATCTTGACCAGGTCGCCGTCCTCGAGCGGGCGGAGGTCCGGGATGCCGTGGCAGACGACCTCGTTGACCGAGGTGCAGATCGACTTCGGGAACCCGCGGTAGCCGAGCGCCGACGGGTACGCGCCGTGGTCCAGCATGTACTCGTGCGCGACGGCGTCGAGCTCGTCGGTGGTGACGCCGGGGGCGATCGCCTTTGCGGCCTCGTGCATCGCGTTCGACGCGATCTTGCCCGCGATGCGCATCTTCGCGATCACCTCGTCGCTCTGCACGTCCGATCCTGTGTACCGCTTCGGCCCCGGCCTGCCGACGTACTCCGGGCGCGGGATCGACCGGGGAACGTCGCGGAGCGGGGTGACGGTGTGCGGGGCGATCGGATTCACGCGCGCCAGCTTAGCCCGGCTCACGCAGCGGTGGGGATCAGCCGTCGAACCGCAGCGAGTCCAGCGAGTGCCGGACCTCCTTCTGATTCTCCTCGTGCCCGATGGTCGCGCAACTGACGTAGGCGGCGATCTTGTCCGGGTCGTCGGTGGGCACCAGGACGATGTCGACGACGTCGCCCTCGATGCCGTGGTGCCTCTGGTTCGAGACGTAGACGTTCGACGTCAGGCGCCAGCCGCGCCGGGCGGAGACGCTGAAGGCGTTGTCCGTGATGACCTCGCGGTGCGTGAAGCCGTAGAACATGCCCGACGACGCCATGCAGGTGATGAACTGCTCCGCCGCCGTCGCCGGGTCCGCGCTGAAACCCTCGCTCACCTTGATGTAGCCGACGTTGACGTTGCTGATCCAACCGGTGGCGATGGGGCGCACCATCGAGTTCGAGTCATGCATCCAGTCGATATAGGCGATCTCCTGGCGCCACTTCGAGCCGGTTGGCGGCTCGATGGAGAGCCCGCCGCCGTGCAGCCTGCCGTTCACGATCTCGCTGACGCCCCAGTCCTCCGCCACCGGACAGTCGATGGGCTCGCCGAATCCGTCCTCGATGTCGTCGGGCGGCGGGGTCTCCGTGGGCAAGAGCTCGTTCCACTGCTGGCCGGTCGGCCGCGAGGTGCGCGTGTCCTCGGGCGTGGCGCCCCAGCTGTTCGCGTTGCGGGGCAGCACGACGAGCGCGATGACGACGGCGGTCGCGACGACCAAGGCGACGGCGAGCCACAGCCAGCGGCCCTTCCCACCGCGCTCGGGCTGCTGCGGATCCAGCCAACGACGACCGTCCCAGTAGCGCCGACCGTTGGGCGCGCTGGGGTCGCTGTACCAACCCGGCTGAGCCATGTCGAACAGCTTATGCGACAGTCCGGAGTGCGGGCCGTCACGCGTTCGTAACATTGGCTCGGCAGACTCGCGTCATGGATAGGCAGACTGAGTTTGTGCTGCGCTCAATGGAGGAGCGCGGGATCCGATTCGTGAGGCTGTGGTTCACCGACGTATTGGGCTCGCTCAAGTCCGTGGCGATCACGCCGGCGGAGGTCGAGGGCGCCATCGCGGAGGGTGTCGGCTTCGACGGCTCGGCGATCGAGGGTTTCGCGCGCGTGTTCGAGTCGGACATGGTGGCCCACCCCGACCCGTCGACCTATCAGGTGCTGCCCTGGCGCCAGGAGGGCCGCGCCACGGCCCGCATGCTGTGTGACATCAAGCTGCCCGACGGCTCGCCCAGCTACGCCGACCCCCGGTTCGTGTTGAAGCGCGCGATGCGCCGCGCCGCCGACATGGGGTTCACGTTCTACATCCACCCCGAGATCGAGTTCTACCTTCTCCGCTCGCTCACGCCGCCGGTGCCGCTCGACGACGGCGGCTACTTCGACCACACGACTCTGGGCGACGGCACCGACTTCCGCCGCGACGCCATCACGATGCTGGAGCAGATGGGCATCTCGGTGGAGTTCAGCCACCACGAGGCTGGGCCGGGCCAGCACGAGATCGACCTGCGCTACGCCGACGCGCTCACCATGGCGGACAACATCATGACGTTCCGCGTCGTGATCCGCGAGATCGCCGTCAGCCAGCGCATCCACGCCACGTTCATGCCGAAGCCGTTCTCCGAGCATCCCGGATCGGGCATGCACACCCACATGTCGCTGTTCGAGGGCGACGCCAACGCGTTCTACGACGCCAGCGACGAGTATCGCCTCTCCAAGACCGCGAAGCACTTCATCGCGGGCCTGCTGCGCCACGCGCCGGAGATCACCGCGGTCACCAACCAGTGGGTCAACTCCTTCAAGCGCCTCGTCGGCGGCAGCGAGGCGCCGTCGTTCGCCTGCTGGGGCCGCGCGAACCGCAGCACGCTGGTGCGCGTGCCGCAGTTCAGCCCGGGCAAGACGTCGTCCGCGCGGATCGAGTACCGCGCCGTCGACTCCGGCGTGAACCCCTACCTCGCCTACGCCGTCCTGCTGAACGCGGGCCTGAAGGGCATCGAGAACGAGTACCCGCTGCCCGAGGAGACCGAGGACGAGGTGTGGCGCCTCTCGGAGCGCGAACGCCGCGCGATCGGCATCGCGGAGCTGCCGCGCAACCTCGAGCAGGCCATCCACCTGATGGAGGAAAGCGAACTCGTCGCCGACACCCTCGGCGAGCACGTGTTCGAGTACTTCCTCCGCAACAAGCGCGAGGAGTTCACCGCCTACCGCCAACAGGTGACCCCCTGGGAGCTGGCCCGGCACATCCGAGTGATGTAGCTCTAGAGGGGAAAGGCGCGGGCGGTCTCATGTGCGTGGGCGCCGCTCGCCGAGAGCCGGGCATCCTCCCAGGCTGTGGCGCCGGTGGCGAGCGCGATGAAGACCTCGGGCGCAAGCTCGACGACGTTGGGCGGCGTCCCGCGCGTGTGCCGCGGGCCGGTCTCGAAGCCGATCTGCACGGCGGCGAACGGCGGCACCCGGACCTCGATCGCGTGCCCGGGATGGCGTTCGCCGAGCAGGCCGCAGCCGGCCCGGCAGACGGCCGCCGTCAGCTCGCGGCCGAGGTCGCCGGGAATCGCCGCCGCTTGCAGCAGGAGCCCCGTCAGGTCGGGGCGCCGTGTGGCCAGGACGGCGTCGACGGGCGCGTCTCCGAGGCGGGCGCGCAGCTCGGAAACGACCTTCGGGGTTGGCTTAAACATCGTCCGGCCAGGATAGCCACGGCTACGCTTCCCTCATGCCCAGGTACCAGTCGCCGACCGCGGAGTTCGCGCGCCGCGGCTTCGACGACGCGACGGCGTCGGCGCGGGTCTGGGAGCGCTGGGCGGAGCGGCTGGGAACGGAGCCTCCCGTGAGCCTCTCCCTCCTCGAACGCGTATCCGACCGCGACCAGGCCCTAGAGGCGCTCGACCGCTTCGAGGCCGCGGATCCCGCCCTCTTCGCGCGGATCGCGGCCGACCCCGACTGGCTGCAGCGGCTCCTGCTCGTCCTCGGCGGCAGCACCCTCCTGGCGCAGACCCTCACCCGGCACCCCGCCGAGGCGCTGCTCCTCGAGGAGGAGCCGAGGCCGCGCGGGGCTTCCGGCTGGATGGACTTCTTCGGAGGCCGCGTGGGCATCGTCGACGGCGTGGCCGAGGGCAACGGTGACGCGCTCCGTCGGGCGAACAGGGCGGCGCTGATCGAGATCGCGGCCCGCGACCTCGCCGCGGTCGACGCGGGCGCGGTCGAGATCGTCGAGTCCGTCGCCGAGGAGCTGAGCCATGTCGCCGACGCGGTGCTCGAATGCTCCCTCGCCTATGCGCGCGCCGAGGTCCCCGGCTGGGAGCGGGCGCGGCTCGCGGTCCTGGCGCTCGGCAAGGCGGGCGCGCAGGAGCTCAACTACATCTCCGACGTAGATGTCGTCTACGTCGTCGAGCCGGCCGACGGGGTCGGCGTCGACGAGGCCACGGCGATCGGCACGCGGCTCGCCGCCGCGCAGGCGAGGATCTGCTCCGCCCACACCATCGAGGGCAGCATCTGGCAGGTCGACGCGGGGCTGCGGCCCGAGGGCAAGGCCGGCCCGCTCGTGCGGACGCTCGATTCCTATCGCGCCTACTACGACAAGTGGGCGAAGAACTGGGAGTTCCAGGCGATGCTCAAGGCGCGCCCTGCCGCCGGCGACCTCGAGCTGGGCCAGGCGTTCGTCGACGTCGTCTGGCCGCACGTGTGGCGGGCGGGGGAGCGGCCCGACTTCGTCACCGAGGCACAGGCGATGCGCGACCGCGTCATCTCCCTGATCCCGCCGAAGCAGGCCGACGCCGAGATCAAGCTGGGCAAGGGCGGCCTCCGTGACACCGAGTTCTCCGTTCAGCTGCTCCAGCTCGTCCACGGCCGCGCGGACGAGCGGCTGCGCGTGCGCGGCACCTTCGCGGGCCTCCGTGAGCTGGTGGCCGCCGGCTACATCGGCCGGGCCGACGGCGCGGCCATGGGCGACGCCTACCGCTTCCAGCGCGCCCTCGAGCACCGCGTGCAGCTGCGCAGGCTGCGCCGCACCCACCTCGTCCCGGACGAACCGACGGCGCTGGACCACGTCGCCCGGTCGCTCGGCACCAAGGCCGACACCCTCGTCGGTGCCTGGCGCGCATCCACGCGGAACGTGCGGATGCTGCAGCAGCGCCTCTTCTTCTCGCCGCTGCTCGACGCCGTCTCCCGCGTTCGCACGGAGGACCTGAAGCTGACGTCGGAGGCGGCAACGGACCGGATGTGGGCGCTGGGCTTCCACGATCCGCGCGCGGCGCTCGGCCACCTCGAGGCGCTCACCCGCGGGACCGGCCGCGCCACGGAGATCCAGCGTCAGCTGCTTCCCGCCATCCTGGGCTGGCTCGCGGAGGGACCGAATCCGGACTTCGGCCTGCTCGCGTACCGCCAGCTCTCTGAGGCGCTCGGGGACAGCTCGTGGTACCTGCGGGCGCTCCGCGACGACGCGCACATGGCTCACCGGCTGGCGCGCATCGCGTCGGCGAGCCGCTACGTCGTCGACCTCCTGAAGCGCGCGCCCGACATGATCCGCATGCTGGGCGGCAACGAGGAGCTGCGGCCCCGCTCCGCCGAGGAGCTCGGGCTGGCCCTCGACCGCGCCGCCGCACGGCACGACGACCCGGCCAAGGCCCTGGCGTCGGTGCGGGCGCTGCGCCGTTACGAGCTCTGCCGCATCGCGCTCTCTGACGTCCTCGGGCTCGCCGAGCCGGACGCCGTCGCCCTGGCCCTGAGCGACCTCGCCTCCGCGACGATCGACGCCGGGCTCCGGCTGGCGCGGCAGGACGTCGACGCGCCGCCCGTGGGGGTCGTCGCGGTGGGCCGGTGGGGAGGCAGCGAGATGGGCTACGCCTCCGATGCCGACTGCCTCTTCGTCGTGCCGGATGGCACCGATCCACAGGGGATCGCGCGCGCCACCGAGCTCGTTCGCCGCGTCGCGGACCTCGTCGGCAAACCGGGGCCCGACCCCGCGCTGGTCATCGACACCGACCTCCGCCCCGAGGGCAAGGGAGGTCCGCAGGTGCGCACGGTGTCGTCCTACGCGGCGTACTACGAGAAGTGGGCGTCGGTGTGGGAGCGCCAGATGCTGCTGCGCGGGCGTGCGGGCGCCGGCGATCTCGGCCTGGCACGGGCGACGCTGGAGGCCATCGACTGGTACCGCTACCCCGAGGGCGGGCTCAGCCACGACCAGGTCGTCGAGATCCGACGGCTGAAGTCGCGGATGGAGGCCGAGCGGATCCCCAAGGGCGTCCCGCGCGAGCGGCACCTCAAGCTGGGCCCCGGCGGGCTCAGCGACGTCGAGTGGACCGTCCAACTGCTCCAGCTGCGCCACGCGGCCGCGCATCCGGAGCTGCGCACGACGTCGACGACCCAGGCCCTCGCGGCGCTCGCCGACCTTGGCCTCGTGACGGCGGACCAGGCGTCCCGCCTGGGCGATGCCTGGCGGAGGGCCAGCCGGCTGCGCGACGCCCTGATGCTCGCGCGGGGCCGGGCCAGCGACGCGCTGCCGTCGGATATCCGGGAGCTGGGCGTTGTCGCGGAGCTGCTCGGCTACCCGACGCGCGAGTCGTCGATCCTGCTGGAGGACACGAGGCGGCTGCTGAGGCGCGCGGTCGAGGTCGTCGAGGCTCTCTTCTGGGAGGGCTGAGCGCGACGCTGGCTATGCAGCCGGCCGAGCTCGTGTAGCGCCGGGCTGCTATGGCCGGCATCGTGCGTGCTAGGCGGCGGAGTGGGCCCGTGCGCGATGCACGCGGCCGAGCGCAAACAGGCCGATCAGCATCGCCGCGGGGAAGACGACGCCGACGCCGAGCGCGGACTGGAGCGAGCCGAACCGGTCTGCGGCCGCGCCGACGACGAAGGGTCCGAGGCCGCAGCCGGCATCGCCGCCCAGCGCGAGCAGCGCGAACATGGCCGTGCCGCCGCGCGGGAACTCGCTGGAGCCGACGGTGAACGTGCCGGGCCACAGCATTCCGACGGAGAACCCGCACAGCATCACGCCGACGAGGCCCAGCCACGGCCACGGGCCCAGCCAGGCGAGCAGGTAGGCGACGATGCACGCGGCGAGGCTGAGCTGCATGATGCCGCGCACGTTCGAGACGGTGGCGCGGGTGCCGAGCAGGACGCGGGAGAGGCCCATCGCGACCGCGAAGCCCATGGGGCCGAGCAGATCGCCGGCGGTCTTGCTGAGGCCCAGGCCCGCTTGCGCGTAGGCAGATGCCCACTGGCTCATGGCCTGCTCGGAGGCGCCCGCACCGAGCATCAGCAGCACGAGCAGCCAGAAGGTGCCGCTGCGGAACAGGTCCTTGTAGCGCATGGCGAGGCCGTCCTCGACGAGCGAGAAGAAGGGGACGAAGAGCAACACGACGGCGTTGAGCGCCGGCACGATGGCCCACGCGAAGCACAGCCACGGCCAGCGCTCCTCACCCAGCAGCACGAACCCGACGGTGGTGAACGCCACGACCGCGACGTGCCCCCAGCAGTAGAACGAGTGCAGCAGGCTCATATGGAAGGCCTTGTTCTCCGTCGGACACGCCTCGACGACGGGGCTGACGAGCACCTCGAGGAGGCCGCCGCCGATCGCGCAGATGCACGTGGCGGCGATCAGCCCCATGAACGGAGTCGGCGCGACGAACGGCAGCGTGCCCATCGCGACCAGGCCGAGCGCCGCGACGATGTGGGCGAACACCATGCTGGCGCGATAGCCGACCGCGTCGATCGCCTTCGGGGCCACGGCGTCGACCAACAGCTGCAACGTGAAGTTGATCCCGACGATCGCGCCGAGCGCCGAGAACGAGATGCCGAAGCTGCCGTGCCAGATGAGGAACATGAGCGGCCCGAGATTGTTCACGATGGCCTGCGTGACGTAACCCACGTAGCTGGAGGCGAGCGTGTGGCGGTGATCGAGGGGGAGACGCACCCACCGAGCCTATCGGCACGATCGCTCCTTGAGCCGGTTGCATCGACGAAGTCGACGGCGACCGCGTCGAAAGGTACGCTGGCCCCAAACGTGTTCCGGGGTCGGTGTAAGTCCGAACCGGCGGTGACAGTCCGCGACCCCCGCGGCGCCTCTCGACAAGAGGAAGGCCAAAGGGTTGACTCGGTGAAATTCCGAGACCGACAGTGAGAGTCTGGATGGGAGGAACGCGGCAGCGCGTGCGCGAGGCGTCGTTCGACGTCGGCGCACGGCGATGCTGTCGTTTGCGCACCCCGGACCGAGGAAGGTACGGGGCATGACCACCACGCAGCAGCTCAGGGCGCGCGGCCTCGCGCACCTCGGGCTGTGGTCCGCCTATCCGGGCCGCACGCACCCCGGCCGCCTGCGCTGGGTACCGGCCGTCGTCGGCCTCGCCCTGGTGCTCGTCGCCTGGTTCGCGGTCACCGCAACGGGCGCCGTCGATCCCCTCTACCTTCCCGGCCCTCTCGACGTCGCGGCCCGCATGGCCGAGCAGGCGCGGCTGGGCATCGCGTGGCGCTATCTCGCCCCGACGTTGGCCGCCGCGCTCGCCGGTGCCGTGATCGCCCTGGCGGTCGCGCTTCCGCTCGGCGTGGCGGTGAGCCACTCCCGCCTGCTCGCGGCGGTGCTGGAGCCCGTCATTGCGTTCTCCCAGACGGTGCCCCTGGTGGCCGTCGCGCCGCTGCTTGTCCTGTGGATCGGCTACGGGACCGTGCCTATCGCGGTGTTGTGCGCCATCGTCGCGTTCTTCCCCATGGTGACCACCACCATCGTGGGCTTGCGCGGGCTGGACATGCGCGTGATCGAGCACTCACTGCTCGACGGCGCGGGCGTCTGGCAGCGCCTCTGGCACATCGAGCTGCCGATGGCCGCCCCCGCGGTCCTCGCGGGCGTGCGCGGCGGGCTGGTGCTCGCCATGACGGGCGCCGTCGTTGGCGAGATGGTGATGGGCGGCTCCGGGCTCGGGACGCTGCTCACCCTCTCGCGCGAGGCCGCCGACACCGCCGCCGTATTCGCCGTCGTGGCCTGGATCTCGCTGGCCGCCATGACCCTCTACTACCTGGTCCAGCTCGCAGAGCGGGCCGCCGTCGCTCGACTCCAAGGAGAAGACTCATGATCGCTCGCCGCCACCTCTTGTTTGGGGGCCTCGCCGCCGGCGTCGCCCTCGGCCTCGGCGCCTGCACTGGCGCCGCGCCCGCGCCGTCGGCCCCGGGAGCCACGAAGGTCACCGTCGGCCTCACCTACATCCCGAACGTGCAGTTCAGCCCGTTCTACGTGGGAGTGGAGCTGGGGCTGTTCGAGGGCCTCGACGTGACGCTTCGCCACCACGGCGAGCAGGAGGACGTGTTCGGCGCGGTGCTGAAGGGCGAGGAGGACGTGGTGTTCGCCTCCGCCGATGAGGCGATGGTCGCTGCGGCGGGAGGCAAGGCGCTGAAGTCGTTCGCGACGGCGTACCAGACCTACCCGCTGGAGGTGATGGGCATCGGTGAGACCGAGCTGCCCGAGAACCCGCTGTGGATTCTCGACGGCAAGCGGCTGGGCATCCCCGGCCACTTCGGCTCCAGCTACTACTCGGCGCTGGTCGCGATCCACCAGGCGGGACTCACCGAGGCCGACGTCACC
>DAONOU010000096.1:0-8995 GCA_035409265.1 Arachnia sp.
CCTAGTCACAGCGATCCAAGACCGAAAAGGCCTCCCCCGTGAGCCAAGTCGGGTGGCGTGGTTCGGGCAGTAGCCGTCGGGGTTCCCCAGCAGTCATGAAAGCAGACATGGGTCAGCGGGACGCCGAAACTGGCGGCTGGCGCGGCGAGGATGAGGGGCATGTGACACTCGAACTCATCGCGGTCGCCGACGGTACAGTCAACTGGAGCAGGAGCAGCTCAATCGGGCCGCATGTCGCAATCAGGCTCCTGCGGACAGGGCAACCTCCGGTGGCATGGACAGGGAAGACGTTGATGACCTTGCCTGTAGCCCAGTTGCGGAGCCTCCACGGTGCAAGCGCGCTCCGTTAGCGGGAGGTCCGTTTCCAGTTGATGTCCCCGCCTGCCTCTTCTACGAGCTCGAGGGTCACAGCGCCCTCGCCATCCCCGTACCACCCACTGAGCAGTTCTTGGAGGTGGACCTCGGCGAGTGACTCACCTTCAGGGGCGAGTTGAGCCAGGTATCGCCTGTAGAGTTCGTCGTCAGGAATGACAACGCAGAGCGGCGGGTCGTGAAGCAACGATACGCTTCGGATGACGAATTGCTCTCGCGAAAGGACGCGCAGGAGGGTCTGTGCCGCTGTATCGCTGAAAACTCTGTGAGTCATGGTTGTTCTACCACTGACAGTGTTTGGAGGAGGGGTACGCAGTGATAACTCCGTTACTCCCGGTTATGACTCGAAATATCTGGGAGTAGGGTTTTCCTGAGCGTGTCCCGAGGTAAAGGCTCCGTGAGCGGCATGTCTTTCCGTCGCCTTGGTATCTCACGTAGTCTGGGTCCTTGTAGTTGTAGTAGATGGCCCAATGCATCAGGTCCCACCACTGAAGTCCCCCAATTGCAGCAAGCGTCTGAAACTGCGCACGGTGGTTCTTGCGAATATGTCGAAATCCGTACCGGTCGTTTCCGCAGTACAGGGTTCGTCCTGTGTTGTTCCAGTACTTGTAGACGACCTTATTATCCGGCGTGAAGACTCCACATGCCCCAAGTACGGGGGCGGGGCCCAGCTTCGTGTTGGCGTTCGCGGGAGTCGCGGTTAGAGGGAGGAGGAGGGCAAGGATGCAGATGATTGCGCTAGCGCGACGACCTAGGGCTGTCATGTGCGAAGAATACTGGACGCGATGGGGGCAGGGGCAGTTTGCGGAGCATTCGTCTGGAGGGGCGACCAAGGACCGACCGACGTGGCGTTCGCCGAAACCCACCCCAAGTCGTTGGTTGTCATGGCAGGCATAAGACCCCAGTCCGATGGTCGCATTGATAGCCCGCAGGATTCTTGTGCAGGTACTGCTGGTGCTCGACCTCGGCGTAGTAGAACTGCCGGCCGGGGGAGATCTCGGTGGTGATGGCGCCGTAGCCGGCGGCGGTGAGCCGGTCCTGGAAGGCGGCGAGGCTGCGTTCGGCGGCCTCGCGCTGGGCGTCGTCGACGGGGAACACCGCGGAGCGGTACTGCGTGCCGACGTCGTTGCCCTGACGGTCCTTCTGGGTGGGGTCGTGATTCTCCCAGAACAGCGTCAGCAGGTCGTCGTAGGAGACGTGGGAGGGGTCGAACACCACGCGGACCGTCTCGGTGTGGCCCGTGCGGCCGGTGCAGCACTCGGCGTAGGTGGGGTTCGGGGTGAAGCCGCCCATGAAGCCGACCGCGGTGTTGACCACGCCGTCGACCTCCCAGAACATGCGCTCCTCGCCCCAGTAGCAGCCCAGCGCGAAGTAGGCGACCTCGCAGCCCGCGGGCACCTCGTCCAGCGGCAGGCCGAGGACGGCGTGCGCCGGGATGGGGTCGAGCACGGGCGTCGCGCGGCCGGGGAGCGCGGCGTCGGCGGTGATCATGCGGGGAGGCGCCATGTGCGCCCGCAGCCAGGCTTCGATGTCCATGTGTCTACGGGGCATCTTCGCCGGTGATGACGCCGTAGAGGCCGCGGACGATCATGTACCCGCCGGCGGCGAGGCCGAGCATCCAGAACGTCCGACGGGCCTTGGTGACCTCGCGCTTCCCGCCGGTGGGTGCGGGCTCCGGCTCCGGCTCGGGCTCCGGGACGGCCTTCGGCACGACGCGGCGGACGCGGCGGCCCTCCGGTGTCGTCGGGTCGTCGCCGGTGGGATCGACGGCGGGCTCGTCGCTCATGCTGGTCCTTCCACGGGTGGGAGGGCCCAGTCTATGGGCGCCCCGCCCTGCTGCTCGAGGAGTCGGTTCGCGGCGCTGAACGGGCGCGAGCCGAAGAAGCCCGAACGCGCGGAGAGGGGAGACGGATGCGCCGTCGCGATGACGGGGACCTCGCGCAGCATCGGCCCGGCGGACTGCGCGTCCCTGCCCCACAGGATGGCGACCAGCGGCCCGCCGCGCTCCGCGAGCGCCTCGACGGCGCGGGCCGTCACCTGCTCCCACCCCTTGCCGCGGTGCGAGGCCGGCGCGCCCGGGCGGACGGTCAGCACCCTGTTCAGCAGCAGGACGCCCTGGTCGAACCAGTGCGTGAGGTCGCCGTGCGCGGCCTGCGGGATGCCCAGGTCCTGCTCGAGCTCGCGGTAGATGTTGCGGAGGCTGCCCGGCAGCGGGCGGACGTCCGGGGCGACGGAGAACGACAGCCCGACGGGGTGCCCCGGCGTCGGGTAGGGGTCCTGCCCCAGGATCAGGACGCGGACGTCTGCCAGCGGCAGGGTGAACGCGCGCAGGATGTTCTCCCCGGAGGGAAGGTAGGAGAAGCCTGCCGCGATCTCCTCGCGCAGGAACTGCCCCATCGCCGCAACCTGCCCCTCCACCGGCGCCAACGCCTCCGCCCAGTCCGGGGCGACGAGTTCAGCCAAGGGTCGTGCCATGCCCCCAGCCTGTCACACGGCGTCGGCGCGCGAACACAAATCTCTCTATAGGTGGAGGAGTCCTCATATGAGGCCTTCCTTCGCATATGGAGAGATCTGTGCTCGGCGTCGGTCGGCGGGAGGCGGCTGTGTCCCGGGCAGCGCCCCCTCTCCGGCCCCAGGTCGACACTAGGGGGTGGCTCAGGGTTTCTAGAAGTGGAAAACAGGCTTAGGAAATGGAAAGTCGAGGTAAGGTTGTTGCATGGCAAACGCAGATCTGAGCTCCATCCTCGACGACCTCGCCGCGGGTCGCATCGACACGGCAGAGGCCGGGCGTCGCATCGAGGCCGCCAAGCGCGCGGCGGAGGAGGCGGAGGCTCCCTCCCGGCACGACGACCCCGCGCCGAAGGCGGCCCAGGGCAAGGGCGGTCAGCCCTCGGGCGGGCTGACCCGCGTCGCGATCACCGCCGTCGGGCGCCGCGTCCGCGTCGAGGGCGACCCCACCGTCACGACCCTCTCCGTGGACGGGCCGCACGCGCTGCGCCGCGTCGGCACCGTGATGGAGGTCAACTCCACGGAGGAGATCGGCCCCAACTTCCAGGGCTTCTCGCTCATCCGGCCGCCGCGCAGCCTCGACGACCTGCGCGACATCGGCCTCGGCAAGGAGCTCGTCATCCGCGTGAACCCCAAGCTCATCATCGACGCGGAGGTGACGACGGGGTCGCTGCGCACCGCCAAGGTGCCGCACCTCGGCCGCATCCGCGTGACGGCGGGCGGCGCGACCCTTGACGACGTCGAGGAGGTCGAGGACCTGCTCAGCCAGGCCGGCGGCGTCGGCGTCGAGGGGCCGCTGCGTTCGGGCCGCTCGCGGCTGCGCGTGGAGTCGGGATCGCTCGCCGTCACCCTGACCGCCGGGGCGAGCGTCGCCATCCGCGGCGAGGCGAAGCTCGGAAAGATCAGCTGGCCCGACGGCGGCGACAAGGTCGACGAGTACGTCGTCGGCAACGGCTCGGCGCGGCTCGACATCGCCGTCGTCATGGGCATGGCGACCGTGAGGTCGGAGGCCTGACATGAGCGCGCACCTGTACCACGCCCCTGCCGAGTGCCCCGTCTGCGGAGACCAGCTGATCACCACCCGCAAGGGCTGCCGCGGCTGCGGCACCGAGATCGCCGGCGAGTTCGCCAGCTGCGAGTTCTGCGCGCTCAGCCGCGACGACCTCGGGCTGCTGCGCGTCTTCCTCGGCTCGCGGGGCAACCTCCGCGAGGTCGAGAAGCACCTCCAGGTGTCCTATCCGACGGCGCGGGCCCGCCTCGACGCCGTGCTCGCGAAGCTCGGCCTTGAGCCCGGCGCGGAGCCGCAGGAGCCGTCCGAGCACCAGCCGACGCACGGGGCTCCGGCCGAGACGCCGGAGGAGCAGATCCTCGCGCGCGTCGCCCGCGGCGAGCTCAGCGCGGAGGCCGCGGCGCAGCTGTTGGCCTGACCTTTCCCGAATCGAGGCTCAGCGCCGGGGACCGGCTCGAGGAGCGTGTTGTGTGCCGGGGAACTGCTCACGGCAGCTACAGCGACTCTACCTTCGTGACGACCACCATCAGCTCCTTGCCGTTGGGGGCCGCGTAGCGCACCTCGTCGCCGACCTTCGCGCCCAGCACGGCGGCGCCCAACGGCGACTGCGGCGAGTAGACGGAGTGGTCGACCGAGGCGTCGGTGCCCAGCACCTCGCGGGAGCCGAGGAGGAACGTGTCGGTGTCGTCCTCGTCGCCGTCGTAGGCGACCGTGACGAGCTTTCCTGGAGCCACCTCGTCGGCCGCGCCGGCGGCGGAGCCGACCTGGGCGCGACGGAGGAGGTCCTCCAGTTGTCGGATGCGGCCCTCCATCTGCCCCTGCTCCTCGCGGGCGGCGTGATAGCCGCCGTTCTCGGAGAGGTCGCCCTCCTCGCGGGCGGCGGCGATGCGGGCACTCACCTCCGGGCGCCCAACGGTTTTCAGCTCGTTCAATTCGGCCTCGAGCTTGTCGTAGGCCTCTTGCGTGAGCCACACCACGTCGACAGAAGTTTCAGACATCCGGACACACTAGCAGGGGTCCGCACGCGCGGCCGGTGGTTGCAGAAGCCGGGTCAGCGGGCGACGGCGCAGGCGTCGACGACGATGCTCGTGGCCTCGCGGATCGTCTTGACGCTCGCGGCCACCCGGGTCAGCTTCTCCGTGCCCGGCGGGACCTGGATGGTCGCCTCGCCGACCACCTCGAACGACTCGGCCTGCGCCGTCAGCGTGCACGAGGCGGCGGTCGCGGGGTCGCGGCGCTGGACGATGAGCTCGGCGGTGACCTCGGTGGGGCTCTGCACGACGAAGCTGTGCACGTCGCCGACGACCGGGGGATTCGACTGCTGCAGCCCCTGGACGGTGACCAGCGCGATGGCGCCGAGCACCGCGAGGCCGGCGACGCCGCCGACGAGGAGGTCGACGGGACGGCGGCTGGGGTAGCGCGCCTTGATGCGCGCCTCGTCTGGGGTCACGCACCCATTGTGCCCTGAGACGCGCGAGCGCGGCGGCGAGACCCGTGAGCGCGGCGACGCGGGGGCCGGGCACAATACCGTCCATGTCCGCCTCTCGATCCGCGCAGCTGCGGCTGCTGCACGTGCACGCGCACCCCGACGACGAGTCGAGCAAGGGTGCCGCGACGACGGCGAAGTACGTCGCCGAGGGCATCGACGTCATGGTCGCCACCTGCACGGGCGGGGAGCGCGGCTCCGTGCTCAACCCGAAGCTCGCCGGCGACCCCGAGGTCGAGCTGAACATCGCGGCCATCCGCGCCGAGGAGATGCGCAGGGCGCGCGAGATCCTCGGGATCCGGCAGGTCTGGCTGGGGTTCGTCGACTCCGGCTACCGCGAGGGCGACCCGTTCGCGGACCTGCCCGAGGGCTGCTTCGGCCGCGAGGACGTGGCCGCCGCCGCGGGGCGCCTCGTGAGGGTGATCCGCGAGTTCCGCCCGCACGTCGTCACCACCTACGACGAGCAGGGCGGCTATCCGCACGCCGATCACATCATGTGCAACCGCATCACCGTCGAGGCGTTCACGGCGGCCGCCGACGCCGACCGGTGGCCCGAGCACGGCCCGGCCTGGCAGGCGGCGAAGCTGTACTACCACATGGGCTTTCACCGCCGTCGCTACGAGCAGCTCGAGCGGATCATGCACGCCAGCGGCCTCGACTGCGAGTTCCCCTTCTTCGACGAGGACCCGTACTCGTACGGAAGGCTCACTACGTTCGTCGACTGCGCGGACTTCTTCCCCGTGCGCGACGAGGCGCTGCGCGCCCACGCCACCCAGATCGACCCCGACGGGCCGTGGTTCGGGGTTCCCCTCGCCATCCAGCAGGCGGGCTGGCCGACGGAGGACTACCAGCTGGTCGTGTCGAAGGTGCCGACGATGATCCCCGAGGACGACCTGTTCGCGGGACTGCGCCCCGAGCCCCTGGTGCCGGAGTTCGTCATCTGATCCTGCGCAGGTCGCGGCCGTGTAGCCACCATGCGGAGAGCACGCCGCCGACGGCGCCGCCCAGGTGTGCCTGCCAGCTGACCCCGGGGGTGCCGGGCAGGACGCCGAGCAGGACGGTGCCGTAGATGGCGAAGACGACGACGGCGAGCAGGATCTGCCCGATCTTGCGGGTGTAGAAGCCGCGCACGAGCAGGTAGGTCAGGTAGCCGAAGATCACCCCGGATGCGCCCGCGGTGATGCTCCCGGGAGGGGCGAGCAGCCAGGCGGTGAGACCCGAGACGATCGCCGAGATCAGCGTCGTCGCGACGAAGCGGCCCGTCCCGCTCAGGTAGGTCAGCACGCCGAGTACGAGGAACGGCACGCTGTTGGAGATCAGGTGCGGCCAGCCGAAGTGCAGGAGGGGGGCCCAGAGGATGTTGGGCAGTTCGCTCAGCTGCCGCGGCTGGATGCCGAACGAGTCGAGCGCGTTCAGCGTCACGGCGTCGAGGAGCTCCAGCGCCCACATCACGGCCAGGATGCCCCCGACGACGATCAGCGCTCGGCCGAGCGTGGGGCGGGTGTCTGTCGCGGGGCTGCTCATTCCTCCAGTGTGCCCGATCAGAAATGCTCGAACAGGATGGGGCCGGGCCGGATCCCCTCCAGCCACGACCGGGTCACGCGCACGTGGTGCGTGGCCAGCGCCCGCGCGCCCTCCGGATCGCGCCGCACGATCGCCTCGGCGATCTCGATGTGGGCGGCGTCGCTGACGTGCTTCAACTGGTGGTGGGCGCTGTCCTCGAAGATCCGGTAGTCGCGGCCGCGCCGGCGGATCGTGTCGAGCAGCGCGGTCAGGACCGTGTCGCCCGCGGCCTCGCTGATGAGCGTGTGGAACCGGGTGTCCAGGAGCTGGGCGCGGTCGGACGGCTCGCACTCGGCGAGCTCGTGCGCCACGCGTTTCAGCTCGGCGGCCTCGTCGTCGCTCATCCGCGCCGCCGCCTGCGCGCTGGCGTGGCCCTCCAGTACCTCCCTGAGCGTGAAGAGCTCCAGGTAGCGTTCCAGCGGCAGCAGCGGGATCACCATGTCCAGCCCGGACAAGATCTGGCGCGCCGACATGTCGGACACCGCGGCGCTGCTTCCGGGGCGGGCGACGAGCGCCCCGGCGACGGCGAGCATCCGCTGTGCCTCCCGCAGGGAGCTTCGCGAGACGCCGAACCGCTCGCACAGCTCGGCCTCGCTCGGAAGCGGGGCCCCTGCGGCAAGCTCGCCGGTCGCGATCAGCTGACACAACCCCCGGCGCGCGGTCTCGACCGCGGACACCGATGTCTTCTGAACCATGCCGCAATGATGCCCCATGTAACGATTGTCAGACACTATTGAGAAATAGGCCCCAAACTCTGGCAAAAACCGCGCTGATCCGTCACTATTGTCCGACGAGGAGGACCATGGAGCGAGAATCAGCGATCGGCGACCCGCGGCCGCGGTGGTCGTTGGACCCCTGCGTCCGACACCTCAACCACGGCTCGTTCGGCGCCGTCCCGGTGGAGGTGCAGGAGGAACAGGGCCGGTTGCGGCGCCTGATGGAGTGGAACCCCGTGCGGTGGTTCTCCGGCCTGCCGGAGCGCGTCGCCGTCGCGCGCCTGGACATGGCCGAGCTGTTGCGCGTGGATCCGTCGACGCTGGCCTTCGTCGTGAACGCGTCCGCGGGAGCCTCGGTGGTCTACCAATCGCTCATGACCGACGGCCCGGTCGACGTGCTGCTCACCACTCACGGCTACGGGGCGGTCAGCATGGGCGCCGCGCGGCTCGCGCGGAGGACCGGCGGGCGTCACCACGTCGTCGACATCCCGCTGGCGGCCGCCGCGACGGACGTGCTGGCCGCGCTCGTCCAGGCGATGGACGAGCAGCGCCCGACGCTGCTCGTCGTCGATCAGGTGACCTCCGCGACCGCGCGGGCCTTCCCGATCGACGAGATCTGCCGGGCGGCCCGCGAGCGGGGCATCCTCACCTTGGTCGACGGCGCCCATGCCCCTGGCGTGCTCGCCGACCCGGTCTGCCGCGAGGCGGACTACTGGGTGGGGAACCTGCACAAGTTCGTCTGCGCCCCACGCGGATCGGCGGTGATCGTCGCCCGCGACGGCGGCCAGGAGCTGTTCCCCCTGATCGACTCCTGGGGAGCGACCGAGGCCTATCCCGCAAGGTTCGACCACGGCGGCACGCAGGACGTGACGCCGTGGCTGACCGCGCCCTTCGCCTGGCGGCACCTCGACGAGACCGTCGGCTGGGCGGCGATTCGCGAGCGCTCGCGCAGGGTGCTCGACGAGGGCAGCGTGGTGGTCGCGCAGGCGCTCCGCGACATCGTCGACGACCCGCTCCCCGACGTCGGCCAGCCCGTCGGGCCGATGCGGCTGTTCCGCCTGCCCGCGGGCCTCGGCCGCACGCGCGAGGAGGCCGACGCCCTCCGCGTGCCCTTCAGCGACAGGACCGGAACGGCCGTGTCGTTCACCAGTTTTGGCGGCTCCGGGTTCCTCCGGCTGTCGTCACACGTGTACACGTCCGTGCACGACTTCGCCCACGTGGCCACGGTGGGGATCCCCCTGCTCCACCAATGGTCGGCAACTCAAGTCGGGGGGAAGAACGCATCATGATCGATCCAAAGGAAGTGCTGATGAATGGCGCTACTGGGCTGGAGATCGGCTG
>DAONOU010000097.1:0-8705 GCA_035409265.1 Arachnia sp.
CTCCGTCACGGCCGAGCTCGACAGGCAGGGGCACGAGGTCAGGTTCCTCATCCACCCCCAGCTCGGCATCGAGCGCGACGCCGACGGCACCATCGTCGGGCTCGGCGGCGAGTCCACCGAGTCGTGGCTGCACGTCGAGGTCACGAGGATCGCCGGACAGGAGGTCCTCGATGGCCTCGTGGCGCGGCTGCGCGAGGTACTGACCGAGGTCGCCACCGCTGTCGCCGACTGGGAGCCGATGCTGCGGCAGGCCGCCGACATCTCGGCCTCGCTGGCCGCCGGCCCCGAGGCGGTCCCCGCCGCCGAGCGGCGGCAGGTGCAGGGCCTCCTCGACTGGCTCGTCGACGACCACTTCGTCTTCCTCGGCTACCGCCGCTACCGCTACTCCGACGACGACGGGGTGCTCGAGCAGGTCCCGGGCAGCGGGCTGGGCCTCATGCGCGGCGGCTCCGGCACGTCGCGCCGCGCGCTGCGCGGCACCGTCGGCGAGAAGGCGGCCGAACGCCAACTCCTGATCATCACGAAGGCCAACTCGCGCTCCACGGTGCACCGCTCCGCGTACCTCGACTACATCGGCATCAAGACGGTCGACGACAACGGCGTCGTCGACGGCGAGCACCGGTTCATCGGGCTGTTCACCTCGAACGTGTACCACGGCTCCGTGCGCGCCATCCCCTTCCTCGCGGCGAAGGTCGACGAGGTGCTGGCCGCCAGCGGGTTCGCGCCGGACAGCCACTCCGGCAAGCGGCTCCTGAGCGTGCTCGAGACCTACCCGCGCGACGAGCTGTTCCAGGGCGACGTCGAGTACCTCACCGACGTGGCGACGCGGATCGTGTCGTCGCGCTACCAGCGCCAGACCCAGCTCTTCGCGCGGCCCGACGTCTACGGCCGGTTCACATCCTGCCTCGTGCTGCTGCCGCGCGACCGGTACAACACCGACGTCCGGCTCCGCATCCAGGAGATCCTGACGGCCTCCTTCCACGGCACCGGCGTCGAGTACACCACCCGGGTCGACGACTCGGCGACCGCGATGGTGCACTACGTCATCCGCCGCGACGCCAACGGCGCGCCGCCGGCGGAGGACCTCGAGGATCTGCAGGACTGGCTGCGCCGCGCGGTGCAGACCTGGGACAGCGACTGGCAGGCCGCCATGGTCGCCGAGTTCGGGGAGATCGAGGCCGCTCGGCTGGTGGCCCGGTGGGGTGGCGGCCTGGACGAGGCCTACAAGGCGATGCACCAGCCGCGGATGGCCGCGGTGGACGTGCGCCACGTCGACGAGCTCGCCGAGGGCCTCCAGGCCAGCCTGTACCAGGAGATGTCCGCCCGTCCCGGCGAGCGGCGCCTCCGCCTGTACTGCGACCGCGCGCTCAGGCTGACAGAGGTGCTGCCGCTCCTGCTCGACTTCGGTCTCGCGGTGACCGACGAGCGAACCCACCGCGTCGTCGCCCGCGACGGCGCCGCGCGCCACATCCTCGACTTCGGGGTGTCCGCCGAGGACGAGTCCTGGTGGGCGCCGAGCGACGGCGAGGAGTCGGGCTTCCTGGCCGCGTTCCTCGCTGTGTGGGAGCGGCGCGCCGAGAGCGACCGGTTCAACCAGCTCATCGGGTCGGTCCGGCTGACCTGGCGCCAGGTCGTCGTCCTGCGCATGGTCGCGGCGTACCTCCGCCAGACCATGCACTACTCGACCGGCTACCTGGAGTCGGCGTTGGTGGAGAATCCCGCCATCGCGCGCCAACTCGTCGACGTGTTCGAGGCCCGGTTCCTGCCGGGAGAACTCGACGACCGGGACGCGCGGGAGCAGGCGGCGGCCGACGCGGTCCTCGCCAGCGTGGCAGACGTGCCCAGCCTCGACCACGATCGGATGATCCAGGCCTTCCTCGCGGTCATCCGCGCCGGGGAGCGCACCAACTTCTACCGGCCAGAGGCCGGCGGCGCCGTCGCGTTCAAGCTCGACCCGCAGCGCGTGCCGCACCTGCCCGCGCCCCGCCCGCTGATCGAGACCTGGGTGTACAGCACCCGGCTCGAGGGCGTGCACTTGCGCTTCGGCAAGGTGGCGCGCGGCGGCCTGCGCTGGTCGGACCGGCGCGACGACTTCCGCACCGAGGTCCTCGGCCTCGTGAAGGCGCAGATGGTCAAGAACGCCGTCATCGTCCCGACGGGCGCAAAGGGCGGCTTCTACCCGAAGGGGCTTCCCGACCCGCAGCGCGACCGCGCGGCCTGGCTCGCGCAGGGCCGCGACGCCTACCGGGAGTTCGTCGGCGCCCTGCTGAGCGTCGCCGACAACCGGGTGCAGGGCAGGACCGTCGGCCCCGAGGGCGTCGTGCGCCACGACGGCGAGGACAGCTACCTCGTGGTGGCCGCAGACAAGGGCACCGCGTCGTTCTCGGACCTCGCCAACGAGGTCTCGGCCGAGCACGGCTTCTGGCTCGGCGACGCCTTCGCCTCGGGCGGGTCGGCCGGCTACGACCACAAGGGCATGGGCATCACCGCCCGCGGCGCCTGGGAGTCCGTCAGGCGGCACTTCCTGGAGCTGGGCATCGACCCGCAGACCACCGACATCACCGTCGTCGGCGTCGGCGATATGAGCGGCGATGTGTTCGGTAACGGCATGCTGCTGAGCGAGCACATCCGTCTCGTGGCCGCGTTCGACCACCGGCACATCTTCGTCGACCCGACGCCGGACGCGGAGACGAGCTTCGCGGAGCGCACGCGCATGTTCGCCCTGCCCTACTCTTCGTGGGCGGACTACGACGCCGCGCTGATCAGCGCGGGGGGCGGCGTGTTCCCGCGCTCGGCCAAGTCGATCGCCGTCACGCCCGAGATGCGCGCCGCGCTCGGCCTCGGCGATGCCGAGCACCTGACCCCGACCGAACTCATCAAGGCGATCCTGAAGGCGCCCGTCGACCTCTTCTGGAACGGCGGCATCGGCACCTACATCAAGGCCTCGGACGAGCAGCACGGCGAGGTCGGCGACCGCGCCAACGACGCCGTCCGGGTCGACGGCGCGGAGCTGCGCTGCCGGGTGGTGGGCGAGGGCGGCAACCTGGGCGCCAGCCAGCGCGGGCGGATCGAGGCGGCCCAGCGCGGCATCGGGATCAACACCGACGCCATCGACAACTCCGGCGGCGTCGACTCCTCCGACTACGAGGTCAACATCAAGATCCTGCTCGGCAGCCTCGTCGCCGACGGCCGGATGACGGGACGCCAGCGCGACGAGCTGCTGCGGTCGATGACCGACGAGGTGGCCGCCAGCGTGCTGCGCACGAACTACGAGCAGAACGTGCTGCTCAGCAACGCCCGCCACCTGGGCGGCGCGATGCTCGGCTCGCACGAGCGGCTGATGTCGTGGCTCGAGGAGCACCGCGGCCTAGACCGCGCGCTCGAGGCGCTGCCCAGCGCCGCCGAGATGGAGCGCAGGGCAAAGGACGGGCGCGGCCTCACCTCGCCGGAGTTCTCCGTGCTCGTCGCCTACGCGAAGATGGCGTTGAAGGACGCGCTGCTCGCCTCTTCCGTGCCCGACGATCCCTGGCTCGAGGGCGAGCTCGCCGCCTACTTCCCCGCCCCGCTGCGCGGCTTCGCCGAGGCCCTGCGGGGCCATCCGCTGCGCCGGGAGATCATCGCGAACCGGATCGCGAACTCCGTCGTCAACCGCGGGGGCATCACGTTCGCGCACCGGGCGATGGAGGAGTCGGGCGCGGGCCTCGCCGAGGTGGCGAAGGCGTTCGTGATCGCGCGCGAGGTGTTCGATCTCAGCGGCTTCGTCGGCGCCGTCGAGCGGCTCGACGGGAAGGTGCCGACGGCGCTGCAGTGCCGGCTCTACGTCGAGTTCCGGCGCCTCCTGGACCGCACCGTGCGCTACCTGCTCGCGCGGCGCCCCCAGGCCGCGGGGATCGGCGCTGAGATCGGCAACTACCACGACGACGTCCAGCGGCTGTCGGGCGCGATCGCCGGCCTCTACGACGAGGCGGGGCTCGCCCGCTTCGACCGACGCGCGGAGGCGTTCGCCGACGCCGGCCCGGAGGTGGCGGCCCGGGTCGCCGGGCTGCTCGACGGCGTGGCCTTCCTCGGCGTCGTCGACCTCGCCCGCCGGACCGGCGACGCGCCCGAGCTCGTCGCGCGCGGCTACCTCCACCTGGCGGAGGTCATCGGCCTCGACGGCCTGCTCGACATGCTGGCTCGGCTGTCGGGCGAGGGGCGGTGGGACGCCGTCGCGAAGTCCGCGCTGCGTCAGGACGTCTATCGGCTGGCCCTGGGCCTCACCGCCGACGCCCTCTCCCTGAGCGACGAGGAGGACGCCGCCGAGCGGGTCCGCCTCTGGGCCGCGCGCCACGCGGCCGCGCTCGCCGGCCTGCGGGCCACCTTCGGGGACCTCCAGGGCGAGTCCGCCGGGCTCGGCCAGATGTGGGTGCTGGTCCGCGACCTCGGCCTCCTGACCGGGTCGCCCGAGTAGCGCTCCTCGGATCCGATCCCCGGCGAAGCGCCCGGATCGTATCGAAAAGGCTGGTGAGGGTTCAGCGGAACTCTCACCAGCCTTTCGACGCAGGCGCGGCGCTTCGCGCGTATGCCTGGCTCAAGGAGCGTCAGAACGCCAGGGCCTCCGGCTCGGGGCCGAGCTTCGCCTCGCGCGGGTTCACGACCTGGAAGCCGTTGGCCTTGTAGGCCTCGTAGTCGAACTCCTCGCACTCGTCGAGGCCGATCTTGTGGTACTCGTAGAACCCGTCCCAGTCCTCGTAGCCGTCGCCGAGGCTGGTGTTCAGGAAGGCGTCGGCCATGGCCATGCCCAGGCGCGGCGCGGTCCAGAACCCGCCCATGGCGAGCAGGTTGCAGCCGTTGGCCGCCGCCGCCCGCTTGGCCGAGCGCACGGACTCCGCGACGGCGGCGTGCACGTGCGGGCACTTGCTCGCCGCCACGTGGATGCCCATGCCGGTGCCGCAGAAGGCCAGCGCCTTCTCGAACTCGCCCTCGGCGAGCTTCGAGCCGACCAGGAAGCCCACCCGGTGGTACATCCCGGAGGTCTCCTTGTCCGGCGTGAGATCGGTGACCGTCCAGCCGTTCTTCTCGAGGTGCGCCTTCACGTACTCCTTCAGCGGGAACCCCGCGAAGTCCGCGCCGACGACGACCTGCTTGTCCGCCGTGGTCCGCATGGCTATCCCTTCTTTCTGAACCGGGCGAGGAACCCGTTGCCGACGTTTCCGGTGCTGATCACGACAAGCAGCACCGCGCCCCAGATGAGGGGCAGGTAGAAGTTGCTGACCTGCGGGAACGTGTTCAGCCCCGACTGCAGGATCTGCAGGATCGCGATGGCCATGATCACCCCGATGAGGCGGCCGCTCCCGCCGTTGGGGTCGACGCCGCCCAGCACGACGATGAGGACGGTCAGAAGCGTGTAGGCCACGCCGTAGTCGGCCTTCGCCGAGTTGTAGTTGGCCATCATCACCAGGCCGGCGACGCCGGCGCAGAGGCCGGAGAGGGCGTAGGTGCGCACCAGCAGGCTGACGGAGTTCAGGCCGCTGAACTTGGCCGCCGTCGCGTTGCTGCCGATCATGTACAGCTTCTTGCCGAACGCCATCTTCGTGAGGATGAACCCGATGACGAGGGCAAGCACGACGAAGATGATCAGCGGCATGGGGATCCGCAGGATCTTTCCGCCCAGCAGCTCGCTGTAGGCGGGGGGCAGGCCGCTGAGCGGCTTGCCCGCGCTGATCACGATGGCGATGCCGGTGAACAGCTCGAGCGTGCCGAGCGTCACGAGGATGGCCGGGATCCTCACCTTCGAGACGAGGAAGCCGTTGAACACGCCGGCCAGCGTGCCGAGCACGATCGACAGCACGACACCGACGAGGACGGCGGTCGCCTGCTGGCCCGCGTCCGCGCCGGAGGGCGCGATCGAGAGCATCACGGTGGCCGACGCGATGGCCGTCATGTTCGCGATGCCGACCGACGACAGGTCGATGCCGCCGGTGATCATCGTGAGCATCACGCCGAGCGCCATGATCCCGAACTCGGGGAACGCGACGCCCATGGCCTGCCAGGTGGAGACGCGGGTGAACGAGTCGGTCTTCATGATCGCGAACAGCAGCAGCAGCGCGGCCAGCATGAACACGAGGCGCTGCAGGTGAGGATCGAGCCCGAGGCCGACCCGCTTCTTCTTGGTGGGGGTGACGGTGGTTGTAGTCATGAAGCTAGTCCTTTCACTCCGCCACCAGACGCTGGCGCTTTCGGCGCCGCGTCAGCTGGACGGCCGACACACCGGTGCCGACGATGATCAGGAGGCCGAGCGCGAAGCGCTGCCAGAACGTCGGAACGCCGACGAGGATCATGCTGTTCTGCACGATGACGATGAGCAGCGTGCCCAGCATCACGCCCGTGAGCGAACCGGTGCCGCCGGTGATGGCGGTGCCGCCGAGCACGACGGCCGCGATGACCATCATCTCCATGCCGAGCAGGTTGGTCGGGTGCATCTGGCCCATGCTCGTGGTGCGGACGAGGCCGCCGAGGGCGGCGATGACGCCGACGATCACGTACAGCCAGAACTTGATCCGCCGCACCTTGAAGCCCGCGCGCACCGCCGACGACTCGTCGCCGCCCAGCGCGAAGATGCCGCGGCCGAACATGGTGTAGCGCATCACGAAGAACACGATCGCCAACACCGCGACGAGCAGCAGGAACGACACGGGCATCGCCGAGGTCAGGCCGGTCGCGCTCGTCGCCTTGAACAGCGACGCGCGGCCGAAGGCCTCCATCGACGGCGGCAGCTGCGAGATCTGCACCGAGGACAGCGCGCCCTGCATGATGCCGGAGAACACGTTGGCCGTGCCGAGCGTGATGATCAGTGTCGGCACCGCCAGCCGCGAGGTGAACACGCCGTTGAATGCGCCGAGCAGCGCGCCGAGCGCGATCACCAGCACGAACGGCAGGATCACAGACCCCTGATAGCCGCTGTCGACGAGGTACCGCGTGACCGCGTAGACGGCCAGCGAGGCGAGCGCCGGGAACGACACGTCGATGCCGCCCGACACGATGACCAGGTACGCACCGATCGCGAACAGGCCGGGAACGACCATCGCGTTGGCGAGGTCGACGAGGTTGTTCGGCGTGAAGAACTGGCCGCTGCGGGCCTGGATGATCAGGCTGACCACGACGATGATCAGGAAGAGATAGAACTCGTTGGCCCGCAACAGCTTGCCGAGGAGGCCCTGCATGTCAGTGCTCCTTTCCGGGCACGGAACCGCCCGTGATCATGGCCGACATCTCCTGCTCGGTGACCGATGCGGGGTCGACTTCGGCGACGAGGCGGCCCTCCTGCAGCAGCAGGATCCGGTTCGATACGGTGAGGAGTTCGGGAATGTCGTCGGTGATGACGATGATGCCCATGCCGCGGCTGGCGAGATCGTTGAGGATCAGATGGATGACCCGCTTGGAGCCGATGTCGACGCCGACCGTCGGACCGTTGAGGATCAGGATGTCCGGGTTGGTCGCGAGCCACTTGGCGAGGACGACGCGCTGCTGGTTGCCGCCGGACAGCGTGCTGACCGCGTTGTAGGGGTTCGCCGTCGCGATCTTCATCTCCTCGACGCGGAGTTCCACCTCCGCCGCGCGACGCTTGTCGTCGAGCACGCCGACCCCGTTGCTGAGGTTGTCCAGCTCCGAGATGACGATGTTGTCGGCGATGGAGCGCTGCAGCATGAGGCCCTCGGTGAGCCGGTCCTCGGGCACGTAGGCGATGCCGTTGTCGATGGCGTCGCCAATGCCCTTCAAGACCACGGGTTTGCCGCCCACGAGGATCTCACCGTCGTCGGCGGGGAAGACGCCGAACAGCGTCAGCGCCAGCTCGGTGCGGCCGGAGCCGAGAAGGCCGGTGATGCCGAGCACCTCGCCCTTGTGGAGGGTGAAGTTGATGTCGTACAGCGCGTCCTTCAGCCCGAGGCCCCTGGCCTCCAGCACGGGCTCGCCGGGCTCCCCCGTCGGGGCGGTGCTCGACTCGTCGTAGTCGCGGCCGGTCATGTACTGCGCGAACTTCTTGCGGTCCAGCTCCTCGGGAACGGTGGTGATCACCAGCTTGCCGTTGCGGATGATGGTGAACCGCTCGCTGATCTCGAAGACCTCCTCCAGCTTGTGGCTGACGAAGAGGATCGCGATCCCGCGCGCCTGCAGGTCGGCGACGACCTTGAACAGCGCCTCGACCTCGCGATGGGTGAGAGCCGTCGTCGGCTCGTCCATGATCAGCAGCTTGGTGTCGGTCAGCAACGCGCGGCAGATGGCGACGAGCTGCTTGTCCGCGACGGAGAGGTCGCCCACGCGGGCGTCGAGGTCGACGGTGAAGTCGATCTTGGCGATGGCCTCCTCGGCGATCTGCCGGAACTTCCTCCAGTTGACCAGCTTGCGGCCCGCGGACACCTCGCCGGTAAGGGCCAGGTTCTCCATGACGGTGAGATTCGGGAAGACGGAGAAGTCCTGGTAGATGACCTGGACGCCGTTCTGAATAGCCTCGATCGGGGTGAGCTTCGAGTAGGACTTGCCGTCCATCACGATCTCGCCCTCGCTGGGCTGGTAGACCCCCGAGATGACCTTGATCATCGTCGACTTGCCGGAGCCGTTCTCGCCGGCGAGGCAGTGCACCTCGCCGGGGTATATGTCGAAGTCGACCTTGTCGAGAGCCTTGACGCCGGAGAACGCCATCGTGACTCCTCGGATCGACAGGAATG
>DAONOU010000098.1:0-8686 GCA_035409265.1 Arachnia sp.
CGGGCAGCTGCTCCAGCCGCGCCCGCACGGTCCGGGACCGCAGCAGCCGCGCCGCGCGGGCCGCGGCCTCGCCGATGGGGGCGTCGGCGCTCAGCAGGGCGCCCGGGAGCTCGCTGAACCGATCCCCGGAGCGCAGCCGCGCCGTCACCCCGGAGAGGGTCACCTGGACGTGCGCCGCGTCCGGGCGGTTCACCGTCAACCGGCGCTCGGGCAGCGGCTGCACCCAGGCCGTCAGCGCGACCGCGGAGAGCTCGCAGCCGGGCAGCGAGTGCGGCTGCCACCGCGCGACGGCGAGCCGGACGAACGGCGACGCCGTGGGCGTGTCCTGCAGTGCGACGTCGACGAACCACCGCCGCGACGCCTCGTCGTACTCCGGCCGATAGCCGACGACCCGCGCCTGGGGCGCGCCCTTCACGTCGAGCAGCGGGAGCCGCGCGGCCACCGCAACGGGCTGGGCGGGACCGGCGGGCCACGAGCGCGCGTCGCCGCCGAGGACCGGCGGCGCGATGCCGACGGCGCCCGCGAAGCCTGCCGTGAGCGCGTCGAGGATCAGGTGCTCGGTGCCGAGCAGGGGCGGGACGGTGGGGTCGCCGACGCGGGCGGGGGCGTGCAGGATCGGGTCGGCCGCCCAGAGGCTCGTGGCGCCGTCCGGGGGCGGGGTGCGGGCCTCGGTGACCCAGGCGCCGTCCCTCTTCACGTACTCGGAGCGGTCGAACACGAGGACGCCGAGCAGCTCGCCGTCGCCGGAGGAGAACCACGGGCGGTCCAGCCAGATCCGGATGCCCGGAGACCGCGTGCTCCGCCACCCGAACGGGCCGCCGGGCTCGGGCGCCGCGGACCATCGCAGCAGGGGGACGGCGTCGCGCACGATCGGCGTCGCGGGCCGGGCCGACGACGCGATGTCCAGCTCCACCGGCTCGCCCTCGACGGGCGCCGCGGGCAGCTCCTCCGGGGAGAAGTACTCCGCGTAACGCGTCGTGCCGCCGGGGTGATACGCCACGAGCCGGCGGTGGGTGTCGGGGAAGTTCTGGATCGCCCGGTGCAGGCCGAACCCGCGCAGCCCGTCGGCGTCGGTCTGCAGGTCGAGGAGGTGGAGGACGCCGGTGCTCTCGTGCTCGCTGACGGGGGAGCTCACGACGACGTCCGACGTGGTCACGGTGACCGGCGCGGGCTGGGCCGGGTCGTCGACCCACTCCGACCACTCCGCGCGCACCACGAGGGTGTCGGTGCTGGGGCCGTGCACGTCGACGAGGCCCGCGAGGGCCGCGACGCCGCGGTCCTTCGGCCGGGCGAGCACGCGCAGCCCCCTCAGCGCCGGCGGACGCACCGGCGCGGGCACGGCGTGCACGAGCCGCAGCGGGGTGCTCGGCGTCAGCCACCACAGCCACCCGGAGGTCGCGGCGCGGCGGATGGTCTCCATCGCCACCAGCTCGTCCGGCGTGTAGCCGTCCGACGGGTCGATCAGCGACGCGTGGAAGGACCGCCACAGGCCGAACCGCTCCAGCGAGCTCGGGTCGAGGGTGCTGGCGAGCGCCACCCTGACCTGCTCGCCCTCGGGAACGGAGACGCGCACGACGTGGCCGTCGACGCGAGCGTCGAGGCGGTCGCCGCGCTCCACCACCAGGCGCAGCGGCACCCGCTCCGGCCACGGGCCGGGCGCCGGGTACGGCACGCGGACGGTCTGCAGGTTGTTCGGGTCGGCGAGCTGGTGCCGGTCCCCGGCCTCGGAGAACACGAGCGAGACCCCGTCCGCGAACGGCTCCGGGAGATAGGGGAGCCGCAGCCGGTCGACGTCGTGGACGACGTACTGGCCCTCGGCGAGCCCGTGCCCGCGGTCGGCCGCGAGGTCGTCGAGGGTGGGCTGGTCGGGGTCCGCCCCAGGACGACCCGCCAGCCGCATGCGCGGCTGCAGGTCGAGCGCGCGCGGGTCGGTCAGGCTCGGCACGTGCTCGTCCAGCAGCGTGCCCCGCTCGGCGAGCGCGACGGCGTACAGCCGCCGGATCGCGGCCGCGTCACGGGTGCCGATCGCCGCATCGAACCGGCCCGCCGTCTCCGCCTCCAGCTGGGTGGCCTTCGGCGGCACCAGGTGGCGCTCCGACCGGTCGCGGTCGGCGGCACCGCCGCTGCGCACGACGAGCACCGCGAGCTGCTCGCCCGGGTCCAGCTCCTCGCGCGCGACGACGGCGGGCGGCGCGACGGGCTCCCACCGGAGATACGGCCGCGGCAGCGTCACCGTCACCCGGGCGGGCCTCGGCAGCGGGACGGGCCCCGGCCGGGGGCTGAGGAGGGGCGGGCGCCTCGTGACCACGTCGGCGACCAGCTGCGGGCGGACGCGGACGGGACGTCCCGCGGCCTGGAGCGCCTGGGCCGCGGCGGCGATCGTCGTCGCCGCCGCGCGGGCAGGGGCCGCCGTGACCGTCGCCAGCAGCGACCGCGTGGTCGCGTCGATGACGGCGTCGCCGGTCCGCAACAGCCGACCCAGCCGGCCCGCGTCCCAGGGGGCGCCCTCCTCGACGGGCGGGGCGGCGGCCACCCGCCCGGCGAGCCCCTCGAGGTCCAGCCTCTCGTACTGCCTCCGCAGCAGCCTCAGGTGGTCGTCGAGGCCCGTGCCGTCGAGCACGCTCGACGAGGGCAGCGGCGTCGAGTTGCCCGCCAGGTCGACGGCGAGCACGCGGAAGCTGTAGGACGTCCCGTAGCGCAGCCTCGGGAGCGATCCGGGCTCGACGCGGCTGACGACGTGGGCGCCCTCCAGGGGCGCGTCGGACGGCGTGGCCACCATCCGCTCGGTGGGCTCGCCGGGGCCGGGCTCGGGAACCCGCTCGACCGTGAGCCCGGGGCGCGGAGCGGAGAGGCTCCACCCGTCCCAGCCGCCGACCGCCTCGTGCAGGTGGAGCTCGCCGTCACGCCGGTTGAGCCCCGACGACTGCAGGAAGCCGACGTCGGCGGCGTCGGAGAGGACGGGCTCGCCGCCGGGGGCCGCCGTCACGTCGACGCGCCGCTCGTGCAGGCTGTGCCACGCGCGCGTCGCGTCGTCCCACACCTCGATGCGGAGCCCGCGGACGACGTCGTCCAGCCGCAGCGCCCGGGTCGCGTCGGCGGCCAGCGTCTCCGCCTGTGCGACCCGCGCGCGGACCTGGGCCAGCCGGTCCCTCCGGGCCAGCGCGAAGCCCGTGGAGCGCACGGTCGCGGGGGCCGCGGAGGCCTGATCGCGGTTGAGCTGGCCCGCGTACTGCCGAGGCAGGTCGCGCAGGAACTGGTCGAGCTTGAGCCCCGCCGCGTCCGGGTCGGCGTCGAGCACCACCCAGTCCGGCTCGCCGAGCGGCAGCGCACCGTCGACCCACGCGTCGGAGGACTGCGCCTGGAAGACGGCCCCGTCCACCCGCACCGCCGTCCTCCTCGCGGGCAGCACCTCGAGGTCGGCATCGCCGGAGCGCACCGCCACCGCCACCGAGGCGGCCCCCGCCAGCGCCGCCCGCGCCTCCGCGGGCGTCATGCCGTCGACGACCACGTCGACGACCAGGCCCAGCCGCCGCAGCAGCGCGGGCACGGAGCCGAACGAGGCGATCCGCGAGTGGAAGTCGGGCTTCGGGGCCTCGGGCCGGGGCGGCGCCGGCCGGTCGCCCCGCTGCTCGTAGTAGCGGCGCATGGCATGGGCGTCGACGAGCAGGCGCAGCTCGGGCTGGCCGCTGAGGTCCCTCCCGACGAGCCGGTCGAGCTGCGCGGAGATCCGCCGGTCGGCGTCCAGGTCGTGGAGGATGCCGTCGAGCGCCGATCCCGGCTCGGGCGCGCGCTCCTCCTCCCGCGGCTCGTCGTGTCCGCGCCGGTTCAGGACCGGCCCGTCCAGCGGCCCGAGCGTGGCCACCGCGTCCCTCAGCCGCCTGCCGATCAGCAGCTCGCCATCGTCGCCGCGGCGCTCCCGGCGGAGCAGCTCGGCGACGGGGCCCTGCGGGTCCAGCGTGGCGATGGTGTTCAGGATCGCCTTCGCCACCGGGTTGCCGACGACGCGGGGGCGCGCGCCCGGGGAGGAGCCGATCATGGCCAGGTGCAGGTCGATGGCGTGCTCGCTCATCCTGCTCGCCGGGTTGGTGCGGATGGGCGCCGCGGCCAGGCCGGAGGGGGCGGGGAACGGAACCACCCGGAGCGAGCCGGGCACCAGCGCCCGCCACGCCGCCGCGTCGGGCCTCGAGACCGTGCGCAGCGGCAGGGTCCGGGTGAGCGGGCGTCGGCCGACGATCGCGGGCATGGTGACGGTCAGGCCGAGGCCGCAGCGGCTGAGCACGTCGACCCAGCCCTCGGCGGCGGGGTATCCGGCCACCGTCGGGCTCGTGCCGACCAGCTTGTGGGTGAAGAAGACGCTCAGCTGGAAGGGGGCGTCGTCGGCGAGCGAGTACGGCAGGGCCGTCGCCTGGAGCGTGGTGGACACGGTTCCTCCTATGAGCCGAGTGGGGCGAACGCGTTGCAGTAGGTGGCCCAGTAGTCCTCGCCACCGGCGTCTGGGGGCAGCATGTCGAGCATCGTCGGGTCTCCGCGGGACCCCGCCAGCTGGCGTTCGACGACGATCTCGACCGATGCCGAGAAGAACAGCACCTCGACCTCCACGACCAGCGAGGCGCGGCCATGCAGCTTGTCGCGCGACATGTCGTAGCTGAGCGACAGCTCCAGCGTGATCGAGGCCGAGATCAGCCCGAGCACGCTGACCTCGCCGCGGATCCGGAAGTAGGCGGTGAAGAGGCCCTCGTCGCCCTCGAGGCGGAGGTAGGCCCCGACGGCGATCGACACCGATCCCGAGGCGACGCCCAGGTCGATGGACAGCGAGGCCGCGGCCTCGAGCCCCAGTTCCAGCAGGACGAGGCCCTTCGGCGCGGCCCGCAGCTCGAGCCAGCCGCCGCCCCCGACGCAGAGGACCGTGAGCCGGAACGGCGAGTCCTTCGCGCAGAACCGGAAGCCGATCGTGAGGGCGTCGCCCAGGAACGGCACGCGCGCGTCCGCGCCGAGCGAGATGTTCTCCAGGCTGAACACGCCGACGCCGACGTTGGGGAGGGCGAGGTCGAAGCCCGCGGTGATGCCCTCGGGCGAGACGTCGACGTACGGCGGGTCGGAGAAGCCGTCGAAGGGGATGAGTTTCCGGAGGGTGTCGACGAAGGCGAGCGGGCCGATGAACTCGATCCCGCCGAAGACGACGTCGATCTCCGGCTTTCCCGACGAGCCGGCGTGGAAGCCGATCCGGCGGAACTTCAGCCGCATCAGGCCGCCGTCGCCGTCGCCGATCAGGTTGAGCTGGAAGTCGACCATCTCGGCGGAGATGTCGACGCTCGGCGCGGCGGCGGCCGAGGCCTGGACCACGACGTCGATGCGCAGGCCCCGCGGGTCGAGGGGATCGAAGATCCTGGGGACGCCGGGAAGGCCCCACGGCGTGATGTCCGGGCGCCACTCCAGCCGGGCCGTGATCCTGCCGGCGGCCACGTCGTCCATCAGCCGCGCGACGTCGGACGCCGTGTCCAGCAACGGCGACAGGGCGTCGACGATCCCCGCCAGCCGCGCGCGCATCGCGGCCGGGATGCCCGGCAGCGAGAGCGAGGTCGCCACCCCGTCGAGGGCGTCGGCGAGCGCCGTCACCCGTCCGGGAAGGTCGGGAGCCGATCCCGGGAGGCCTTCCAGCGTCGCGAGGAACGCGGTGGCGGCGGCCTCGACGGGCGCGGCGCGGGCGGTCAGCTCGTCGCGGGCCCGCCGCGCCACCTCCCTCGCGCCGTCATGGGCGGCGTCGGCGACATCCTTGCCGAGGCGGTCCTGGGCGTCGGCCAGCTCCCTCTTCAGCCGGGCGATCTCGGACGAGAGCGCGGCGACCGCGCCCGCGGCGTCCGAGACGAACGCCGGGGCCTCGTCGAGGCCTGTCGCCGTGAGGATCTCGGTCAGCGAGAACAACCCGAACAGCTTCGGGAGGAGCGAGGGGTCGAAGAACTGCTGCGGGTTGAACGCGCCGCCCGACAGCGCGGCCGCGTCGCCGCCGACCGCGCCCAGCGCCCGGGAGATGCCCTTCACCGCCAGGCTGGGGGAGACGAACCCGCCCGCGCGGTCCGAGCCGCTGGAGAAGTCGACGCCTGCCGCGGCCGCGAGATCGAGGATCAGCTCCCCCTGGTTGGGGCCGCTCGCGGTGCGCTGGTCCGGGCGCCGTGGCGGCAGCCCCTTCGCGAGATAGTCCGGGTTGAACGTCAGCGCGACGGTGGGGGCCGACGGCGACAGGTGCCGCATCGCGGGCACCACGCCGTTGATCCTCGTCACGCGCGGTCGGGACCGCAGCGTCGGCTCGTCGATCGTCCCCTGGAACCTGATGGTGGCCACCTCGACCGCCGTGTCGCCCTTCTTCACCGGGGGCGCGACGGCGAGCGTCTGCCCGCGGCCCGCGACCTCGCTGACCGGTTGATACCTGCCGGGCGCCTGGTCGGGGTTCAGGAGGAAGATGAGGTCGGTCCCGGGCTCGTTCATCGCGCGGACGAAGACGAGCGGGGCCGCCCAGGTGTGTCGCGCACCCGCCGGGTCGGTCGTCTCGAGGGTGAACGGGTAGGGAACGCCCAGCCGCTCGACGACGAAGGGCTCGTACGGATCGTCGGGGGTGTTGATGTCCGGCGTGACGAGCGGGCTGATCGTCACCGTGCGGAACGGGTTGTCGCGCTGCTCCGCGGGGTAGGCCCGCGTCGGCTCCCGGAGCATGATGAACCAGCGCTGCCAGAGGTAGGCGACGGGATCGTCGAGGTGCCGGACCTTGCGCTCGGTCACCTTCACCAGGAGGCACCGGTGGCCGAACGGGAAGAGGATGCCGGGGTAGGCGACGCGGACGTAGCCGTCGCGCCCCATCTGCGCCTCGTGGCGATACTGCGAGATGGTGACCTCGCCGTTCCAGAACCCGGCCCAGTCGAGCCAGGCGCCGAGGCTCGAGAGCGCGAGCCGCTTGACCTCCAGCGGCGTGTCCGCGTAGCGGTCCCCGCCGTGTGTCTGCTCGACGATCGCCCGGCGGTCCGTCGCGTCGAGGGACTGGGTGAAGGGGGCGTCGGTCCCCGGATCGTCGCGGGCCCAGAGGCCGCGCACGACGGGCGCCCCCGCGAGGTCGAGCTCGGTGCGCCACAGCTCGCTGCGGCCCTCGGGGCCGAGGGGGCGCGCGCTGTGCCGGAAACGTGCCCCGCGCGACGGCGACACGACGATGCGGTAGGGCGCCTCGATCGCGGTCTCCAGCTGGGCGGGCGGCTCGATCCCGGTGCCGGAGGCCTCGCCCCGGGGCGTCGCTCCGGGGGCGACCACCAGGTCGAGGTCGGGCAGCGCGCCGAGGACGGCGTCCACGTGCCAGGGGATCCGGGAGCCTTCCGGCACCGCGAAGACCAACCGGCTCGGCTCCGCGCTGCGGTGCCGGGAGGGCTGCCCGGGAGGGCCCGCGGGCGTCGTCGACCCCGACGGCAGCTGCTGCCACGCCTCCTCCCCGATGTGCTGGGGAGGGAAGTGGACGACGAGGCAGGCGTCGTCGTCGGCAACGAGCTCCGGCGCAGGGGAGCCCTCCTCCACGTGGCAGTTGTAGGCCTCGAGGACCAGGTCGATCAGGTCGGTGGGGCGCAGCAGGCGGGCCTCGACGTCGGGGCGGATCGGATCGGGCATGGTTTCCCCCTCAAGTCCAGCCCCTGGGGGAGGCCCCACGAGGCAGTGGCCCAATGAGTCATTCTTAAACTGCGAGAAGCCCGGGTCAATCGCCGATGGTCGACTGTTCGGCGCCGTCGGTGCGGTCGGCGCTAGACTCGTCCCCGCACGCCAGAACCCGAGTGAGAGGTGCCCTTGTGCAAGAAGAGCTGACCGGATCCGGGGTGCCCGCCCCGTTCGCCGCCATGGGCCTCACGTACGACGACGTGCTGCTGCAGCCGAACCAGTCCGATGTCATCCCCTCCGAGGCGCACCCCGCCACCCAGTTCTCGCGCCGGATCAGCCTCAACATCCCGCTGGCCTCGGCCGCGATGGACACCGTCACCGAGCATCGCATGGCCATCGCCATGGCGCGCGAGGGCGGCATCGGCATCCTGCACCGCAACCTCTCCATCGCCGATCAGGCCCACATGGTCGACCAGGTGAAGCGCTCCGAGGCCGGCATGGTCAGCGAGCCCATCACGGTGTCGCCCGCGCACACCATCGGCCAGGTCGACGAGCTGTGCGCCACGTACCGCATCTCCGGCGCCCCCGTCGTCGACGAGGAGGGCACGCTGGTCGGCATCATCACCAACCGCGACATGCGCTTCGAGGACGACGCCGCGCGCCCCGTGCGCGAGGTCATGACCAAGGCGCCGCTGGTGACCGCCCCCGTCGGCGTCTCCAACGACCAGGCGCTGGGCCTGATGGCCGCGCACAAGATCGAGAAGCTGCCGATCGTCGACGGAGAGGGCAAGCTCAAGGGCCTCATCACGCTCAAGGACTTCGTCAAGGCAGACAAGTACCCGAACGCCGCGAAGGACGCCCAGGGCCGGCTCCGCGTCGGCGCCGCCGTCGGGTCGTTCGGCGACTCGTGGGATCGAGCGATGGCGCTGATCGCCGAGGGCGTCGACGCCGTCATCGTCGACATGGCGCACGGCCACAGCCGCGCCGTCGTCGAGATGATCAAGCGGCTGAAGGCCGAGCCGTCGGCCAGGGACGTCGACATCATCGGCGGCAACGTCGC
>DAONOU010000099.1:0-8674 GCA_035409265.1 Arachnia sp.
AGCCCGTCGTGACCAGTTCGGGATGCGCGTCGTCAACCCGCACCGAAACGCCCAAGACGCCCGTGCGAGAGCCACGGTCGCTCATGCCGACGCCGACGAACTCCGCAACCTCCCGATCAACGACGCCGCACGGCGCATCGAGGCCAAGCGCGCAGAGCAGGAACAGACACGACAGCGGACAGCGCAACGGGCACGCCAGCTTGACCCGTTCGAGCGCGACACCCCTCGCACGAACTCCGGCCGAGAAGGGCCAGCACGCGGCCTGTGACATACCCATCTACACCCGTGTAGCCAGCGTGCATTCAGAGGTGAAGTGGTTCGAGTGACTGAGGTTTGGGCAGGAAGCGCCGACAGGGAGGTGCCCTGGGTTGTGGAGGCGGTTCAGGTCAGGTGGTGCGAGTTGGGCGGTGCGAGCGCTCCGGCTTGATGAGTCGATCGCCGTGCTGTTTCTGGCGTAGTATGATTGGCGCAGTAAGAAGTCGAACCGTTGGGAGGCGTGATGGTGATCAGTGCCGATGCCATTCGCGGGTACGTCGACCTCATGGTGCTTTCGTTGCTGCGCTCAGGGCCGTCGTATGCGTATGAGCTCGCGCAACGGATCACGGCGATCAGTGGCGATGACTACGCGATCAAGCAAACCACCCTCTACTCCGCCGTGAAGCGACTCGAATCAGGCGGGCTGGTCAGCTCGTTCCCCGGTGTTTCTCCGTCTGGCAAGCCGCGCACCTACTACCGCACAACCGACGCAGGTCTCGCCCACTTCGACCTCAAGGTCGCGGAATGGCGCAGCACCAAGTCCGTCGTCGACCGCTTCATCGAAGGAGCCACCCCGTGAACGTCATCATCGCCTACCTGGAGACAATGTTCAGCGCCTACCCGCAGACCGCCCGCTTACAGGAGGCCAAGGCCGAGTTGCAGGCCATGATGGAGGACGCGTACACGGGTCTCATCGCAGAAGGACGCGCGGAGAATGAGGCGGTCGGACAGGTCATACGTGACTTTGGCAACCTCGAAGAGGTTGCCCCGGTGCTCGGCATCGCATCCGACATCAGCGCCACGCACACCGATGCCGCTGCGTTCCCGCCCGTGACGCTGGAAGAGGCCCAAGGCTACGCCAACGCCAAGCAGCGCACCCGCCGCCGCGTGAGCGCCGCCCTCATGCTGTTCGCACTGTCTCCCGCGATCCTGATCGTGTTGCCGGTCGCCGCCGAGTCGGGCCTGGTACCGATCACCGACGGAATCGGCACATTCATCGGCCTTATGGCGCTCCTCGTGCTCGCCGGTGTCGGGCTGCTGCTGCTCTTGGCCGCATCACGCGAAACGGCACCGTACAAGCGCATCGCGGAGGGGCGATTCTCCGCCAACCCCACCGTCACACGCTGGGCCGAGTCGCTAGCTGAGCAGTACGAGCGCGGGCGCACCCGAGCGTTGCAGACCGCGATCGTCCTCGCGGTCCTCGCTCCCATCCCCACCCTTGCGTTCGCGTTGTTCTTAGATGACTCGACATGGGTCGACTTCTGGACCGTGATCGGCGTCGTGTTCATGCTCGCCGTCGTCGCGATCGGACTAGGAATCCTCCTACCCCGGGGCTGGGCTCACGACGTCGCGGAAAAGCTCGGCCACAGCGCACCCGGCCGGGGAAACAGGCAGAGATGACCTCAATGCTCACACGGCACCCGTTGGCAGCGTTCTTCGTTCTCGCCTACCTCGGCTCCTGGATTGCGTGGAGCCCATGGTGGCTCTCCCAGAGTGGGATCGGACTCCTGCCGATCGAGCTATCGTTCTCCGCTATCGCGGGAATCAACCAACTCGGGCTGTTCGCCGGACCGTTTATGGCGGCGCTGCTGATGACACGCCTCACGGAGGGTCGCGACGGGGCACGCCGATTCTGGCGTCGTCTTGTGCAATGGCGGGCACGCCCACTCTGGTGGGCTCTGGCACTCGCTGCTATCCCTCTGGCAGCAGGCATCGGGTATCTGCTGAGACCGGGCACCACCTTCCTCGCCGAGGAAGGCGGTGCGGCCATGCTCGGGCTGCTGACGAGCACCTATCTCATCTATCTCCTCGGTGGTCCGATCCAGGAGGAACCGGGCTGGCGCGGTTTCGCGCTTCCACGTCTTCAACAACGGCTGCATCCGGTGACGGCGGCGCTCTTGCTGGGAGTGATCCACTGCTTCTGGCATGCACCGCTGTTCCTCACCGACGAGTGGGACACTGCACGGCAGGAGCCAAGCCAATATCTGGCCTACCTCATCCTGGTCGTCAGCCTGTCGTTCGTCCTGTCCTGGCTCTACAACGGATCGCGAGGTTCCGTGCTGATGGTGATCCTCGGCCATAACGGCGTGAACTGGGCACTGTTCACCGTCGGCGCTCTGACTGGCCTCGTGGCTGCCTCCAACTGGCCTGCCGCGCTCGGACTCGCTGGCCTCGCGATTATTGCCACCATCGCGACCCGCGGGCGACTCGGCTACACCGGAACCACCGAGGCATCTGGACAGCCTGCCTCGCCCGAGCTTCCAAGAGAAGACCGCGAAAAGTGCTAACAGAAGTGCTAAGCAACTCGTAGGTCAAGGTATCGCGGTGGAGTTATCCACAGGCCACATGCCGTAGACCGTTGATTTTGTGCGGCAGAACGCCCTACCGGGATTCGCGGCGCTCGGGGGTCGAGGTCAGTTCAGCTCCCGCGCCGTTCACCGTGAAGTAGTGGCGTCAAACACAACACGTGGTATTGCCCGCGCCGTTCGGCCCGAGCAGGCCGACGACCTCGCCGCGGCCGACCGAGAAGTCGATGCCGGAGAGGACGTGGTTGGCGCCGTAGGCCATGTGCAGTCCGCGCACGTCGATCAGTGGAGTGCTCATGCTCTTGAATGTAGTAGACCTGCTACGGATAGGCAAGGGTTTGCTGTCGAGGTCTGTCTGGCTCACGGAGCGTGAAGCGCCGTGCTGCGGGAGATCAGCCCGCGCGCAGGCGCTTGGCCCAGGCGCGCATGCCGATCCGGCCGCCGAGCGCCGTGACGACCCCGGGGACGACGAAGAGGGCGTAGCTTGCCGGCTCCGCGGCGAAGAATCCGTTCTCGCCCGAGAAGTAGCGCATGACGCCGAGCCCGCCGGCTGCGCCGAGCGCGGCGAATGCCGCCAGGTGCACCCATTCGTGCCGGACGCGTCGCAGCAGCAGGGCCGCGAGCGCCGCCGAGGACCAGCCGTAGGTGATCAGCACGACGCTTCCGACGATCGTCGCGTACCCGGCGGTTGCCAGCCGGTAGGACGGAGTGGAGAACAGCAGGTCGAGGAGGAGATTGACGGCGAGCAGCGTCGCGAACGCGCACACCAGCCCGCGCCCGAAGTCGGCGTAATCGAAGCGGTGGACGTGCGGGTCGTCTTGCGGCGGGTCCATCGGTTCCGACACGGTCCCGGCGCTTCGCGCGGAGGACCGGCTCACCCAGCGGGACATCACGATGACTCGTCCTGGGTGGTCAGCCAGCGACGGACGGCGAGGGTGGCCCGGACGTCGTCCTCGTTGTAGTCGAGCACGCGCGCCCGGGCGGCGACGCGGGCGTCGTCGGTGGCGCCGTCGATGGCCTCGTTGAACCACGACTGGGAGTTCAGGCCGCCGGGCTCCTCGTCGCGCCAGTGGAACCCGGCCCCGCGCGACGCGACGATCTTCAGGCCCAAGCCGTCGACGCCGACGAAGTTGTCGCGGACGTAGCCGAACAGGTCGACGAAGTGGTCCCGGATCAGCTCGCAGGCCGCGATGAGCGACGGGTGGCCGCTGCGGTCGGCGAGCCGGCGCAGGTGCACCGTCTCGTAGTCGCTGTAGTGGTAGACGCGGAGGTCGGGATGGCGCTCGGCCAGGTTCAGCAGCCAGTCGGCGAACTTGACGGCGAGCTCGACCTCCGTCGCCGGCGTCAGGTGCTCGAACCTGCTGAAGTGGCGGAATTCGCCGTCGCCGTCGTCACCGACAAGGGCGCCCCACAGGTAGACGGTGCCGTCGTCGGCCGTCTCGATGTCCAGGTCGACCTCGACGCCCGACCGCGGCACGGCGATGGGGTCGACGCTCACGCGCTCGAGGTCGACGCCGTGCGCGAGCATCCGCGCCCGGCGCGCGGCCTGGCGCAACCTGTCCTCGGCGCGGTCGCGGTGCCCCGTCTCGGGGAGGTACCGGGGGAGGATCGTGTCGACGTCGGCCTCGGCCAGCTCCGCCACCGTCTTGATGCCGAGGGCGAGCAGCGTCTGCAGCTCGCGCACGTCGAGGGGGGCCTTCGAGATGCGCAGCGAGAGGTCGTCGTCGTCGATCTGCGTGCGGCACACCTGCCACCAGGCGCACCAGTCGCACTCCTTGACCCGGATGGGGCGCACGGCAGGCTCGGGGTCGTCCGTACCGGTGCGGGCGGCGGCCTGCTCCGCGACGTGCACGCGGAACCGGTGCTCGTGGTCGTAGCGTTCGAGCGGCGAGCGGAGCTTGTGGCCCGCCGTGCGGGAGAAGGTGCGGATGAACTTGTGCGTGAGGTCCACCCAGGTCGCCGTCGGCTCCGCGCCCGAGGCCCGGTCGTCGCCGACGACGGCGGCCAGGGGATGGCCCGCGGCGAACCCGCACGACTCGAGCAGCCGCCAGTGGTGGGCGAGCTCGAGCAGCGTTCCCTCGCGGAAGACGCGGTAGCGCAGGTCGGGCAGCGGGACGAGCGCGCCGATGTCGGCGAGGGGCGAGGTCTGCAGCGACGTGCTCCCCGACTGCTTCTCGCGCACCCGGTACGGCTTGACCTTCAGCGGCCAGTATCCGGGCGCCCCGGAGGCGGTGTCGATGCCGCGGACCAGCGCGTCGGGACGCCCGCTGCGATGGCCGTCGAGGTCCAGCGGCAGCACCCCGCCGAGGATCACCGGCGCGCCGGAGCCCATCGCCGTGAGGCACGCGGCCTCGCGCTCCTCCCACGGCAGGCCCGCCTCGTGCTGTCCGCGCAGGTCGACGGCGCCGGGCGTCTTTGCGATCCGGTCGAGGACGCCGCGGCGGAAGTCGGACCCGCCTTGGAAGGACTCGCGCAGCGACTCGTCGAGCGGTTGCTCTGGCTTGCGGAGGACAGGGTCGAACGCGTTGAAGGTCTTCACCGGGCAACTGCGCGCGGCGTAGGCGTCCAACACGAACTGGTTCATTCGGCCTTCCAGCCCCGATGGATGGCGACGATCCCGCCGGCGTGGTCCTGCCACTCGACGTCGGTCCACCCGGCATCGCCCATGAGGTCGGCCAGGCCGCGCTGGTCCGGCCAGGAGAGGATCGACTCGGCGAGGTAGCCGTAGGCGACGGGGTTGCTCGACAGCTTCGCGATCCGCGGCAGCGCGGCCACCAGGTAGTTGTTGTACACGTGGCGGAACGGGCTCCACGTCGGCGTCGAGAATTCCGCGATCACCACGCGCCCGCCCGGGCGGGTCACGCGCCGCATCTCGGCCAGCGCGGTGAGGGTGTCCTCGACGTTGCGCAGGCCGTAGGAGATGGTCACGGCGTCGAACGTGTCGTCGGGGAAGGGGAGGGAGAGGGCGTCGCCGGCCACGAAGTCGAGGTCGGGCTGCTGGAGCCTTCCCTGCTGCAGCATGCCCAGCGAGATGTCGCTGGCGACCACGAAGGCGCCGTGTTCGGCGAGCGCCGCCGACGACGTGCCTGTGCCCGCGGCGAGGTCGAGGATGCGCTGGCCGGGTCGCGGGGCGACAGCCGCCACCGCCGCGCGCCGCCAGCGGTACACCTGGCCGAGGCTGAGGACGGTGTTGAACAGGTCGTAGCGCTTGGCCACGCCGTCGAACATCGCCGCGACGTCGGCCCGCTGCTTGTCCAACCCGGCTCGCTGCTGGTTTTGCATGCGGGCCAGCCTAGTGGGAACTCCGGTTCGTCACCGTTTCCCCAATAGGGGACAATGGCGCCGTGGCTAAGAAAGACGTCGTGCTCCAGGTGGAAAACCTCAAGAAGGGCTACGGCCCCGTGACCATCGTGGAGGGCTTCTCCATGAAGGTCCACGCGGGGGAGGCCGTGGCGCTCACCGGGCGCAACGGCGCGGGCAAGTCCACCGTGCTCCGCTGCCTCGTCGGCGCGGACCGGCCGGACGACGGCACGGTGACCGTCAAGGGCGTGAAGGTCAGCGAGACCAACCCCAACATCCGCCGCGACGTGGCCACCGTCATCGACGACCTCGACTTCTTCCCCGACCTCTCCGTCGTCGAGCACCTCGACCTCCTCGCCCGCGCGCACGGCCTGGTCGACCCGGACGCGCTGGTCGACGAGGTGCTCGAGGAGGTGCAGCTCGTGCCGCAGGCGGGCCAGCTGCCCTCGACCCTCTCGTCCGGCCAGCGCCGACGCCTCGCGCTCGCGACGGCGTTCGTGCGGCCGCGTTCCCTGCTGGTGCTCGACGAGCCGGAGCAGCGCCTCGACGTCGAGGGCGTCGAGTGGCTCGGCCGTCGGCTGAAGCAGGAGATCGAGGGCGGCCTCGCGATCGTGCTCGCCAGCCACGAGCCGAGCCTCTTGGAGGCCATCGGCGCGCGGCAGATGCGGCTGGGCGTCTGATGTCGGTCACTGATCCTCGCTTCGGCGAGCTGGGCCAGGTCGACGAGAAGCAGCTCGCGCTGCTGATGCGCGACTGGCGCCGCGGCCGCGCCGACCGCAACATCTGGCAGGCGCTGTCCGACGGCTACGTGTTCGTGTTCGCGCTGGTCATGATCGGCGCCATGCTGGTGTCCTCGATCATCCAGGCCCAGCAGGTCGTCGCCGTCTGCGACACCGCCGGCTGCCTCGCGGCCCGCGGCCTGCTGCCCTGGGCGGCGGTGGCGGGCATCCTCGCCTTCACGATCGTGCTCTCGCGCATGTTCGGGCCGGTGCTCGCGTCGTCGGCCGAGGGCTTCTGGCTCATGGACGGCCCCACGGATCGACGGCGCATCCTCGCCAAGCGGCTCCTCGCGGCCATCGCTTTCGCGTTCGTGGCGGGCGCCCTCTTCGGCGCGTTGATCGCGGCGTTGACCGGCTCGCCGCTGGTGCAGATCGGCATCTGGGCCTTGGCCGGCGGCTTCGGCGCCGCGGGCCTCGTGTCGCTCGCCGCCGCCGAGCAGGGCGCCGACCGGCGCTGGCTCCTGATCACCGTCCAGTGGCTCATCGGGCTGACGGCGATCGGCACCATGGTGCTGCTCGTCGGCGGCGCCGCGGGCTGGTTCGCGCTGGGCGGCCTGACCGAGCTTTCCGTCGAGCTGGCGCTCATCATCGCCGCCGTCGGCGCGCTGCTGATCGTCGTCGCAGGCCTCGTCGCGCAGCGGAGGCTGAACAACATCCGGCGCCAGCGCCTCACCTCGGGCGGCTCGCTGCTGAGTGGCCTGCAGGGCGCCGCGTTCGCGCTGGAGTTCGCGCTGATCCGCGACATCCTGATCGAGTCCAAGTCCAAGGAACGCGGCCACGTCAGCCCCACCCGCGGCGTCGGTACGGGCATGCAGGCGCTCGTCATGCGCGACGTCCAGCGGCTCTGGCGTCAGCCCCTCCCGCTGTTGACGCTGGCGGGCAGCGCCGTCGTCCCCTACGCCGTCCAGGCGCTGGGCCTGACGAGCCTCAACCCGCCGCTGTCCGCGCTGGTGCTCATGGTGGCGCTGATCCCGTTCATGAACTCGCTGCGCGTGCTGACCCGCACGAAGGGTCTGCAGCGCTGCTTCCCGTACAGCGTCGCGCACGTCAAGCAGGCCGCGATGGTGGTCCCCGCCATCCTCGCGCTGCTGTGGACCATCGCCGTCTTCCCGGCCTTCCTCGGCCTCGCCGGGGGAGTGCGGGTCGGCCCGGTCGACGCCGCGAGCGCTGCCCTGGTCACCGGCGTCGCCGGCCTGCTCGCCGCCGTCCGCTGGGTCGCGGCGAAGCCCGCCGACTACTCGGGCCCGATCGTCGCCACCGGCATGGGCGCCATGCCGCCCGGCTTGATGTTCTCGATGCTGCGCGGCTTCGACATGGTCGCGCTGATCACGCTCCCCATCGTGTTCGGCCTCCCCGTGTGGGTGTCGATCCTCATCGCCGTCATCGCGTTCTCGTTCCTGCGCAGCGGCTTCGACCGCGAGGCCCTCATGGAGCAGCAGCAGGAGCAGAAGCGCATGCTCGACGCCGAGAAGGCCCGCCGCGCGGGCACCTCCTCGGCGCCCGTCAAGAAGGTCCAGGTCCAGCGCAAGTCGCGGTGACCGCCGGGCGCCGAGGTAGCAGCAGTCCTGGGCCAGTTGCCGTGCGGCAGTTGGTGCGAGCGTCGCGTAGCGGGTTTTGCTGCGGCAGCCCTGAGAGAGTGCTGCGCCGGACGGCGACGTGCCGACTCCCGGCCCGCCGCGCCCGAGACCTCCGGACGATCGTGGCTGCAAACGTTCGATCTGCGCCGCCGATTCGGACAACGTGAACGCCAAAGTCAACTATCTGACTTTGGCGTACACGGTAAGCGAGTCTGGCGCTGAGGCCGAACGTTTGCAGCCACATTGATGTTCGACTACCCAACTGGCCAACCGAGTCGCGATGCTGCTCGGAGGCTGAGCTGGCGCCTCGGCTCTATCCGCTGACCGTCCAACGGGTCAAGCCCAGGTCGCACGTGTCGGGGATGGTGGTCTTCAGCCCTGGGTCGACCGACGGGCTGACCTCGCCGCCGCCGAGTTCGACCACCTCGCCGAGGACGTAGGTGCCGGTGTCGGTCCT
>DAONOU010000100.1:0-8657 GCA_035409265.1 Arachnia sp.
GACGATCTTGCCGACGTTGTCGCCGCCGGTCAGTTGCTCGTGCGCGCGGCGGACCTCGGCGAAGGGGATGCGGGTCTCCGGGGAGAGGCGGATGCGGCCGTCGGCGAGCATCGGCCAGACCTGCTCCTCGACGGCGGCGCAGATCGCGGCCTTCTCCGACTCGGGGCGGAAGCGCAGCGACGTGGCGGCGATGGACGCCTGCTTGGCCAGCAATTGGCCGAGGTTGAGGGTTCCCTTGACGCCGCCCTGCAGGCCGATGACGACGATGCGGCCGCCGCGCCGGAGCGCCGCCACGTTCGGCTCCAGGTACTTCGCGCCGATGATGTCGAGGATCATGTCCGCGCCGCGGGTGGCGGCCTTCAGCTCCGCGACCCAGTCGCCGTGGTAGTCGAAGGCGTAGTCGGCGCCGTGTTCGAGGCAGTGTCGGAGCTTGTCGGGGCTTCCCGCCGTCGCGGCGACGGTGGCGCCGAGCGCCTTGGCGTACTGCGTGGCGAACGTGCCGATGCCGCCCGCGCCGCCGTGCACGAGGAACACCTGACCGGCGGTCAGCCTGCCCACCTGCAGGTTGGACACGACGGTGGCCGCCACCTCGAGCACGCCCGCCGCGGAGACCAGGTCGACGCCGGGAGGCGGCGGGATCAGCTGCCCCTCGGGTGCGACGAACAGCTCGGCGTAGCCTCCGCCCGCCAGCAGCGCGACGACCTCGTCGCCCGCCTTCCAGCGCTCGACGCCGTCGCCGACGGCCTCGACGACGCCCGACGCCTCCAGCCCGATGAGGTCCGTGATCCCCGCGGGCGGCGGGTAATGTCCCTGGCGCTGCAGGACGTCGGCGCGGTTCACGCCGGAGGCGACGGTGCGGACGAGCACCTCGCCCGGCCCGGGCGCGGGCGCCGGCGCCTCGCCGATGGTCAGGGCCTCGGGCCCGCCGGGGGCCTCCACAAGAACAGCACGCATGGACTCACCGTACCCAACTGGTTCTTAACCCGCGCCCAAGCACGAAGTGCGACACCCGCTCCTTGAGCCGCGCCTGTGCTCAAGGAGTGGGGAAGTGCAGCTGGCGCGCGGAGGTGAAGCGGCGCGGGGTGCCGTCGACGGGGTCGGCGAACTCCAGGCGGTAGGCGAGCAGGCGCAGAGGGGTGCTGAAGTCGTCGATCTCCACCTCCGCGACCTCCGGGTACAGCGGGTCGCCGAGCAGCGGGATCCCGAGCTGGTGGAAGTGCGCCCTGATCTGGTGCGTCTTGCCCGTCAGCGGGCGAACCTCGTACAGCGCGAGGCCGCCCCGGCGCTCGACGACGTCGATGTCGGTGAAGGCGTTCGGCGGGGCGTCCAGGGTCTCCGCCTGGAGCGTTCCGACGCGCTTGACCAGGTGCGACTCGACGCGAAGCGGGAAGGCGAGGCGCGGGTCGTCGGCGGCGATCGCGCGGTATGTCTTGGTGGCGAGTCGCTCAGCGAACACCGACTGGTACGGCGCGCGCCACCGTCGCTCGGTCGTCATGAGCAGCACGCCGGCGGTGCCGCGGTCGAGCCGGTGCGCCGCGGACAGCTCCGGCAGGCCGAGGGCCTCCCGGGCCTTGACGACGGCGCTCTGCACCACGTGCCGTCCCCGCGGGATGGTGGCGAGGAAGTGCGGCTTGTCGAACACGACGATCCGCTCGTCGCGGTAGAGGACGGTCAACTCGCCGGGGACCTCCGGCTCGTCGCGCAGCGTCCTGTGGAACCAGACGAAGGTGTGTGGGCGGTACGGCTCGCGCCCGGTCCAGGGGCGGCCGCGGTCGTCGACGAACTGGCCCGCGGCCAACAGCTCGTCGACCTCCTCCGGCGTCGGCGCGAGCTTCTCGACCAGCCAGTCGCGCATCGTCGACCAGGGCGTGGGGGAGCTGGGGTCGCGGTCCGGCGTGCGGACCCACGCGGCCTGCAGCCCGTGACGCGGCGGGAGCGGAGACTTGGGCGGCACCGATCCTCCTCTCTACCGAGCACTCCCGGAGTCTTGACGCCTAACGGGCCCGATCCTGTTCAATCGGGTGGGAAAAGGGCAGTTGTGCGTCGACACTCCGGTGGCTCCCCAATATCGGCGGCGAGGGTGGGATTCGAACCCACGGAGAGTTGCCCCTCGGCCGCTTTCAAGGCGGCTGCACTAGTCCACTATGCGACCTCGCCAGTGCCCCCAATCATAGGGGCTGCGGCAACGCTCGCAGACGGATCGGGTGTTGAACGGTCGGCGCGTCGGGACGCGGGCCGGGACGTGCCGACCGCCAACAGGGACGGCGGTAGGCTCTGGGCATGGCCGAGAGCACCTACCTGATCCAGCCCCGCCCCCCGGTCCGCGCCTATCTGATCGCGGCGATCGCCGCGCTTGCGGGCGCGTTGTTGGTGGTGGGGGCGCTGGCTCAGGGCTGGCACGTGGCGGTCCTGGTGATCGGCGGCGTGCTGCTCGCGGCGGGCGTGGCCCTCACCGTCGCGGCCTTCCTGTCGATGAGCAGGCTCGCGGTGCACGTGGTCTTCGATGACGACGGGTACGCCGTCCGCGGCGTCGACGCGGAGCACAGCGGGAAGTGGCTCGACGTGACGAAGCTGACCGTCTCCGAGGACGGCGGCCACGTCACGATCTATCACGGCGCCGTGCGCCGCACGCACCTGTTGTTCCCCGGCCGCGAGCGCACCCTGGTCGACGACGTCCTGGCCGACGCGACGGCGCGGCTGCGGCAGTCCCGGCTCTGAGCTACTCGGGGTTGTAGGCGCAGGCGTCGGCCACGTCCTGTGCCGGGTCGGCCGACGAGGTCTCGGCGGGCGCCGAGGAGGACTCCGACGTGCTGGGAGCGGATGCGGTCTTGGTCGGCTTGGCCGTCTTCTTCGGCTTGGGGGCGATCGCCTTGGCGACGACGGCGCGCATCTCCTCGAAATCCGGGTTGTTGTAGGAGTACCCGTTGGTGCCGTTGGTGAAGACCACGCGGCGCACGGTGCCGTCGTCCTTCACGCGGAAGGCGAGGTCGATGATGCCGCTCAAGTCCTGGCGTGGGATGTCGGTGGTGAGGATGTCCGCCGAGGCGGCCGCGATCGGCTCGAAGCTGGTCAGCAGCGTCTGCGGGTTCGCCTGGTCGATGATGGCGTTGACGAGGCACGACTGCCGAGCCATGCGGTCGTAGTCGTCGGTGTTGTAGCGGCTTCGGGCGTACCACATGGCGTCGCGGCCGCCCAGGTGCTGGCTGGGGCCGGGCGTCAGAAACTCCGTGGGCCGGACGCCCTTGGCGGTGTTGCCGCCGATGGCGAGGCCGGGCCAGCCAGTTACAGGGTTGACGTTGACGGTGACGCCGCCCATCGCGTCGATCAGCTTCTTCAGCCCATCGATGTTCAGCATGATGAAGTAGTCGATCGACAGGCCGGTGATGCCCTCGACGCCCTGCTTCAGCGCCTCGGCGCCGCGGTACGTGCTGTCCGCGAAGAGGTCCGGCCTGCTCCCCTCCACGTGCTCCCAGATGGAGTTTACGTAGAAGTCGCCCTCGACGTCGCCACGGAAGCCGTAGGGGAACTCATCGTTCATCTCCGTGCCCTCGGGGAACGGCGTGAACTGCACGTTGCGGGGGATCTGGACGAGCGTGGTGTCGCCGGTGGCCGTGTCGATGGAGGCCACCATGATGGTGTCGGTGCGGATGCCGTACTTGGCGACGGCGTCCTTGCGCGACGCGTCCCCGTCGGCCCCTAGCAGGAGGATGTTGACGCGCGGGATTCCGGCCCAGGCGTCGGGGCCCTCGGTGTTGAGCGTGGGGCGTCGCGTGGCGACGACCTCGCCGGCGTCGGCCAGCACGTTGCCCAGGAGCAGGGAAGCGTCGCGGGTGTAGCGGGCGGCCAGCGCGGTGGGCGCGGCGGTCGCGAAGGAGAGGGCGGCGACGACGACGGCGGCGACGAGGCGTCGGCCGTCGGCCAGGCCAGTGGGGCGGGTGGCAAGGTGCGTGACGACGACGAGCGCCACCCAGAGCACGGCCAGGAGAGCCAGGATCGGGGTGGCGGCGGCGAGGACGCCCTCCGAGGCGGCGAGCTTCGCGAGCCCCGCCTGGTCGCGCACCGCCTTGAACCCGAGGAAGCCGAGCGCGCCAACGGCCAGCGCGGCGGTGACGCCGCCGAGGATCTTCAGCCCGCGCTGCGGGGCGCCGAGCAGCCCGGATCCGGGGAGCACCGTCGAGGCGAGGGTCAGCAGCAGGGAGCCCCGGAGCGAGTGTCGGCGCGGGTCCGGGGCGGGGACATCGGCGTGCACGGGGCGGTAGTCGTAGACGGGGACGTCGTACATGGCGCGCGCGGGCGAGGCCGTCCAGGGCTGCTCCTTGGGGAGCTCGAAGCTCGGAGCGGGGTCGCTTTCCGAACGGAAGATGTCGTCGGGTGCGCCGCGTCGCGGCTCCTGTTCGTCCGTCATATCGTGCCTCCTGCCCCGGCAAGTGTACGCGGTGCGTCGCAGCCGTTTGCCGGGCCGCGCGCCGCTCGGCTACGCTGGTCCGGCACTGGAGGTGTCGCCTAGTACGGTCTATGGCGCCCGCCTGCTAAGCGGGTTTGGGGCTTCAACCCCATCGCGGGTTCAAATCCCGCCACCTCCGCCAGCGCACCCTGAGCCCCCGGACACCCGGGGGCTCAGTTGTTTGTAGGGTGCGACCATGACCGGTGAGAGGGACCTGACGGTGCTGCTGAGGGGGCTCAGCGCGAAGGTGCGCGAGGGCGAGTTCGTGTTCGCGACGACGGAACGCGACCTGCCCGCGGAGGCGCGGATCGTCGAGCGCGAGGGGACGACGCTCGTGCTTCGCAGGCCCGACGCCGAGGCCGCGGGGCTGAGTCACGAGGCGGTCTTCGCGTGGATCACGCTCGAGGTGCATTCGTCGCTCGAGGCGGTCGGGCTGACCGCGGCGGTGTCGTCGGTGCTCGCCGACGCGGGCGTCCCCTGCAACATGCTGGCCGGCTACTACCACGACCACCTGCTGGTCCCCTCAGAGCGCGCCGCAGAGGCCCTCGAGCTGCTCCGCACCCTCGCCTCCGGCGCCTGAGGCGAACACAAACCTGCGCGTGAAGGCGATCGGGTGGGCCTCAGAGCAGGTGGTCGGGGGACTCGTGATCGAGGAGGAAGGCCTTGCGCTCGACCCCGCCCGCGTAGCCCGTCAGCGTGCCGGTCGCGCCGACGACGCGGTGACAAGGCACGACGATGCTGATCGGGTTGCGGCCCGTCGCGGTGCCGACGGCGCGCGCGCCCGACGGGCGGCCGAGCGCCGTCGCGAGTTCCCCGTAGGTGCGGGTCTCCCCGAAGGGGATGGCGGCGATCAGGTCCCAGACGGAGCGCTGGAAGGCGGTGCCGACGGGGGCGAGCGGCAGGTCGAACGCCTGGCGCCGGCCGTCGAAGTACTCGGTCAGCTGCGCGGACGCCGAGGGGAGGGCATCGTCGACGAGCGGGCCGAGGTCGTAGGCGGGGAAGGGCGTGTGGCCCTCCATGTAGACGCCGACGAGGGAGCCGTCGTGCTCGACGACGGTGAGCGGCCCGATGGGGGAGCCGAGGACGCTGTGCTTCATGGGGTCTCCTGACACCCGGGCAGGCCCGGGACGGTGTTGACGGCGTGGGGCGTGAGCGCCCACAGGTGCTGGGTGGCGTACGAGCGCCAGGGGCGCCACGCCTCGGCGCGGCCGGCGAGGTCGGCGACGCCGAGCTCCGGGGCGGACCGCAGGACGCCGAGGTCGGTGGCGGGGAACGCGTCGGGGTCGCCGAGCGCGCGCATGGCGACCATCTCGACGGTCCACGGCCCGATCCCCTTGCAGGCGAGGAGCCCCGCCCTCGCCTCCTCCCGGTCGGCACCGGGCCCGAGGTCCAGGGCGCCGTCGGCGAGGGGGGTCGAGGGAGAGGTGGGCGTCGACCGCCGCGGGGTCGGCGTCGAGGTCGAGCATGCGGCGCAGCCGGGCGACGGCGGTCGGGAGTTGGGAGACGTCCGTGAGGCCCACCCGGGCCCGGACCCCACGCGGCGCGGGCGCGAGCGACGCCACGCCCCAGCCGATGGGGAGCCGCAGCGTGCGGTGGTAGGCGCCGTCGGCGAAGGCCTCCACGCCGTCGATCCTTGTCGCGATGAGGTGCCCGAACACGTTGCACGGGCAGAACGGCTCCCTGGCCGCGAGCGTGACGTCGGTCAGGGGGAGGTCGGTCGCCTCGATCAAGGTCCTCGCCGACTGCGCGCGCCGCGCCCGCGCCAGCGCGACCGGTCCCGCGCCCGCGCCGTCGGCCAGGAGCCGCTGCACCTGGCGGACGGAGTATCCCAGCCGCGCGGCAAGGCCGGGGACACCCTCGCGGTCGACCACCCCGTCGTCGATCAGGCGCACGGCGCGCGCGACCGCATCACCGCGGACGTCCCACTCGGGCGACCCGGGCGACGCGCCGGGGATGCAGCGCTTGCACGCCCGGAATCCGGCGAGCTGGGCCGCGGCGGCCGTGGGGTAGAACTCGACGTTGCCGGGCGCGGGCGTGCGCGCGGGGCACGAGGGCCGGCAGTAGATGCCGGTCGACGTCACGCCGGTGAAGAACAGCCCGTCGAAGCGCGCGTCCTTGGCCGCGATGGCGCGGAGGCAGGCGTCCCTGTCGGTGTGCATGCTCCCCAGCATGCCGCACGGCGCGCGCGTGATCTAGCAGGATTGCGACATGGCCTAGTCGTCGAACGACTCCGCGGCGCGCTCGAACTCCGCCGACATCTTCAGCCGCGTGGCGATCTGGCCCAGCAGCACGTCGGAGTCCTCGTCGTAGTCGGTCGCGATGGCCTCCAGCTCGAACGCGCGCAGGCCGCTGGCCGCGTACATCTCGAGGTCACCCAGCGGGGACGGGTCGTCGTCCTCGTCCGGGAGCTCGGCGTTCAGGTAGTCGACGACGTCGCGGGCGATCGGCCAGTCGTTGGCGGCGGTCGCGTCCGAGAGCAGCACCTCGACGGTGCGGCCGCGGACCCGGCAGAGCACGAAGAACTCACCGCCGATGGACACCCAGCCGTCGGCGCCGGAGTCGCCGGGGAGCCTGCCCAGCTGACGGATCAGCTCGTCGAGGTCGTTGGCGAGGTCGAAGTCGAGGGGCACCGCGGTGGCCTTGCCGTCCTCGCGGTACAGCGCGACGACGAGGTCGACGTCGTCCTCCGTCGCCTCCTCGAGGTCGTCCTCGTAGTCGTCGTCTTCTTCTACGTCCGCGTCGTCCTTCAGGTCGAACGGCTCAGCGTCCTCGTCGAACACGTCCACGGCCCTACTCCTTCCACGCGGCGATCGGCGTTGCCAACCCCCATCCTTGCATGTCACAAGCCGCGACACACCAGGAGGGGGAGATCGCGCTGGCCCGTCTGCCGTCCCCGCCGCGCGGCGCCTGGTCCATGTGCGAGAGTTGGATCGTGGAAGTAACCGTCGTCACCCATCCGCTCGTCGATCACAAGCTCACGCTCCTGCGGAACCGTCACACGGAGCAGCCGGTGTTCCGGCGCCTCGTCGAGGAACTCGTCACGCTGCTGGCCTACGAGGCGACGCGCGGGGTGCGCGTCGTCGATCACGAGATCGAGACCCCCGTCGCGCCGACGACGGGCACCAAGCTCGCCTCGCCCGCGCCGTTGGTGGTGCCGATCCTGCGCGCCGGCCTCGGCATGCTGGACGGCATGCTGCGGCTGGTGCCGACGGCGGAGGTCGGTTTCGTGGGCATGATCCGCGACGAGGTCACGCTGGAGCCGATGACCTACGCCGAGCGGCTGCCGAAGGACCTGTCCGGGCGCCAGTGCTACGTGCTCGACCCGATGCTGGCCACCGGCGGCTCGCTGGGCGGCGCCGTCCAGTTCCTGGTCGACCGCGGCGCCGACGACATCACGTGCATCTGCCTGCTCGCCGCCCCCGAGGGCATTGAGAAGCTGAAGGGGCTGCTGGCCGGGCTCGAGGTGCCGTGCACGCTCGTCGTCGCGTCTGTGGACGAGCGCCTGAACGACGTCGGCTACATCGTGCCCGGGCTGGGCGACGCGGGCGATCGGCTCTACGGCCTCGCGGAGTGATGTCGCGGAAGGCCGCGACGAGGAGGCCCGCGGGCTGGGTGCCGCAGCAGCACGGCGCCTGGGCGATGATCGTCGTGCCCTTCCTCGCGGGGCTCGTGCTGTCCGCGCGCGTGCGGCCGCTCGACCTCGGTGACGTCACGCTCGGGTTGACCTGGCTCGTCGGCTATTTCGCCTTCAGCGCCGGCGTGCTCGCGCTGAAGGCCGCCCCCCGACGTCGGCCCGCCTACTATCCGGCGTTGGTCACCTATGCGGGCGTCGCGGGCGCGCTCGGCCTCGCGACGCTCTGGTTCAAGGGCTGGGCCCTGCTGTCCTGGGTTCCGGTGTACGCGGTGCTCATCGGCGTCTCGCTGTGGTTGGCGAGCACCAAGCGCGAGCGCGCGGCCCTCAGCGGGGTGTTGACGATCGTGGCGTCGTGCGGCCTGATGGCGGTGCTGCGGCTGGCCCCCGGGTCGCCGGTGCCCACGCCGTCGGAGTGGTCGGCGATGGTGGCGGTCACCGCCTATTTCGTGGGCACGGTGTTCCATGTGAAGGCGCTGATCCGGGAGCGCGGCAATCCGAAGGCCGCCAACCGCTCGCTGCTGTTCCACACCATCGTGCTGTGGATGATGGTGATCGCGTTCACCACAGGCTGGCTCACCT
>DAONOU010000101.1:0-8520 GCA_035409265.1 Arachnia sp.
TCTGTCCGACGGCTACCTGGCCAACGGCGCGGAGCCGTGGAAGATCCCCGAGCTCGACGCGATCGAGCCCATCGATCCGGGCTTCGCGACCGGGCCGAACGGCACGGATGAGAAGGGCCAGCCGGCCTTCCTCCCCTACCAGCGCGACCCCGAGACCCTGGCGCGCGAGTGGGCGGTCCCCGGCACTCCCGGGCTCGAGCACCGCATCGGCGGCATCGAGAAGGCGGACCTCACCGGCAACGTCTCCTACGACCCCGACAACCACGACCACATGACGCGGCTGCGCCACGCCAAGATCAAGGGCATCGCGCGCGACATCCCGGATCTCGAGGTGGAGGACCCGTCGGGCGAGGCGAAGATCCTCGTGATCGGATGGGGCTCCAGCTACGGCCCGATCACCGCCGCGTCGCGCCGCGTGCGCAAGACGGGGCGCCAAGTCGCCACGACGCACCTGCGCCACCTCAACCCCATGCCGGCCAACCTGTCGGACGTGCTGCGCCGCTACGAGAAGATCATCGTCCCCGAGATGAACCTCGGCCAGCTGGCCGCGCTGCTGCGCGCGCGTACGCTGGTCGACGTCCAGGGCTACGGCCGCGTGCGCGGCCTCCCGATCTCCATCGTCGATCTCGAGGCGGACCTGATCGCCGAGATCGACGCCCTCCCGTCCGCCTAAGGAGCTTGTGCCATGACCGTCACCGCATCTGGCCTCGCCGGCGTCCCGCTGGCCATCGAACCGCTCACGAAGAGGGACTACACCAGCGACCAGGAGGTCCGCTGGTGCCCCGGCTGCGGCGACTACGCCGTCCTCGCCGCCTTCCAGTCGCTGATGCCGCAGCTCGGCATCAAGCGCGAGAACACCGTCATCGTCTCCGGCATCGGCTGTTCGTCGCGCTTCCCGTACTACGTCGACTCCTACGGCATGCACTCGATCCACGGCCGCGCGCCGGCCATCGCCACCGGGGTCGCGCTGACGAGGCCGGACGTCAACGTCTGGGTCGTGACGGGCGACGGCGACGCGCTGTCGATCGGCGGCAACCACCTCATCCACGCGCTGCGCCGCAACGTGAACATCACCGTGCTGCTGTTCAACAACCGCATCTACGGGCTCACGAAGGGCCAGTACTCGCCTACCTCGGAGATCGGAAAGATCACCAAGTCGACGCCGTTCGGGTCGCTGGACACGCCGTTCAATCCCATCTCGCTCGCGCTGGGCGCCGAGGCCGGCTTCGTCGCCCGCTCGATCGACTCCGACCGCAAGCATCTGACCGAGGTCCTGACCGCGGCGGTGGCGCATCGCGGTGCGTCGCTGGTGGAGATCTACCAGAACTGCCCGATCTTCAACGACGACGCCTTCGCCACGCTGAAGGGCCCCGAGGGCGTCCTGATCTCGCTGAGACACGGCGAGCCGATCGTCTTCGGCGGCGGCGAGTACTGCGTGATCCGCACCGTCGACGGCCAGTACAAGGTCGCGGCGACGGCGGACGCCGACGAGGCGTCGATCGTCGTGCACGACGAGACCCGCGAGGAGCCGTCGCAGGCGTTCGCGCTGTCGCGGCTGACCGAGCCCGGCATCCTGCGCCAGGCGCCGATCGGCATCTTCCGCCGCGTCGAGCGCCCCGCCTACGACGACCTGGTCCGCGACCAGATCCGCACCGTCGAGGCCGAGGACCAGGCCGCCGCGATCGCCGCCATGATCGCGGGCAAGGCGACGTGGGAGGCCGACGAGCGCTGACCCGACAGCCTCGTGACACCCAGTGCTACCGGTGCTACATTGGCGGCATGAGCCTGGCACATGAGATCAGTCAGCGCGACCTTCGCATGCGGTCGCGCGAGATCATGGACGCCGTCGAGAACGGCGAGTCATTCATCGTGACGCGTGACGGACGCGAGATCGGCGAGTTGATCCCCCTTCGCCGACCGCAGCGGTTCGTGTCCCGTCAGGCGTTCGCGCATGCGTCAGCGACGATGCCCGCGATCGACTCGGACCAGTTCCGCGCAGACCTCGACGCCATCGCCGACCCTTACCCCGATGACCCATTCGAGCGGGCAACGCGGTGAGCGTTTCGTCGCCAACCATCCCCGAGCAGGGGATGCTGGACACCAACATCCTGATCCTTCGCCGCCTCATCGACCCGGCGTTCCTGCCCGCCCAGGCGGGGATCAGCGCCGTCGTCCTCGGCGAACTCGCGGCCGGGGTGCACAACATCGACGATGCGGCGCCCAACCGCGACCTGGTGCGCTCGGATCGAATCGCCCTCCTCCAGCAGGCAGAGGCCGAGTTCGACGCGTTCCCCTACACCGCGGAAGCGGCCCGCATCTACGGTCGCATGTTCGCCTCGGTGCGAGCCCTCGGCCGTTCACCGCGCGCGCGGACCAACGACCTGATGATCGCAGCCACCGCCGCCGCGGAGCGCCTGCCGCTGTTCACCACGAACGTGGATGACTATCGCGGGCTGGATCATCTCGTCCAGATCGTCGCCGTCCCGCGCCCGTAGCGACAACGCGGCTGCTTCCGTCGGATTTCGCCGCGGTTTCCGGTCATCGCGGCTGCGTGTGTCCTCATACGGACGTTGGCAGCCGCAGTACCTGCGCCGATTCCCTCGAACCGTCGTAAGCGACCGCGATAGCGCAGAATGACCGCCCAGCTGTGGCTCTCTCCCTGCCCGCGCAGGAGGCCCAGCTGGCAAGGACGTCGTGCTGGCGTTCGACCTCGACCTCCCGCTCCTCGACTAGCGAGACACGGGCCAGGCTCACCTGCGCTCAGCTTTGTGCGAGCCGGCATTGGAGACCCGAGCGCACCGCGGGCCACTCGGTGGCGATGATCGAGAACACGACGGTGTCGCGGAGCGAGCCGTCCTTCCACACCTGGTGGTTGCGCAGCACGCCGTCCTGCTTCGCCCCCAGCCGCGCGATCGCGGCGCGGGACTGGTGGTTGTGCCAGTGGGTGCGCAGCTCCACCACGTTGCAGCCGAGCGTCTCGAACGCGCGCGTCAGCAGCAACAGCTTGGCGGCGGGGTTGACGCGGGTGCCCTGGGCCGAGCGCGCGAGCCAGGTCGACCCGATCTCCAGGCGTCGATGCTCCGGAGCGGGGTTCAGGTAGGTCGTCAACCCGCACACCGCCCCGGTGTCGTTGCGCCGGATCGCCCACGGCGCCGCCTGGCCCGTCCGCTGCTGCTCGATCCTTCTCTCCACCTCGGTCGGCCACTCCTCGGGTGCCGCGATCAGCGCGTACCAGGCCTTCCACAGCTCGCCGTCGCGCACGGCGGCGGCCAGATCGTCGACGTGCGAGGGGCTCAGGGGCTCGAGGGTGACGACCTCGTTGCGCAGGATCGGGTTGGCCGCGTAGTCCATGCCCGAACCCTATCCGGGTCGCGCGCGGGCCGCGGGGCCGGCCGGCGCCCTACACTGGCGCGCATGACTGCCGCCATCGAGTTCGCACACGCCGACCGCTCGCTCCGTCCCCAGGACGACCTGTTCCGCTTCATGAACGGCGCCTGGCTGCGCACGGCGCGGATCGAGCCGGACCAGTCGTCGGCGGGCGGCTTCATGGATCTGCACAACGCCGCGGAGCGCGACGTCCGCGAGCTGATCGAGGAGTGCGAGGGTGAACTCGACACCGACGAGGGGCGCATCGCCGCGCTGTACCGCTCGTTCATGGACGCCGACCGCATCGAGGAGCTGGGCGCCGCTCCGCTGGCCCCGATCTTCGCGGCCATCGACGCCGTCGACTCCCCCAGCGCGCTGGCCAGGCACCTCGGCTGGTCGCTGCGGCACGGGCTGAGCCCGCTTGTCCACCTCGCGGAGGAGGCCGACCCCGGCGACCCGACGCGCTACGCCGCGTTCCTCGACCAGGGCGGCCTCGGCCTGCCCGACGAGGCCTACTACCGCCTCGATGAGCACGCGGAGATCCGCGAGAAGTACCGTGCCCACCTCGCGCGGGTGTTCGCGCTCGCTGGGTTCGAGGACGCGGAGGCTCAGGCGGAGGCCGTGTTCGACGTCGAGACGAGGATCGCCGCGCACCACTGGGACCGGGTGCGGCTGCGCGATCTGCGCGCGATGTACAACCCGATGCCGCTCGCCGACGTCGTCGCCTCCTCCCCCGGCTTCGACTGGGACGCGTACCTCGCCGGCGCGGGCATCGACCGGGAGACCCTGGGGCAGCTGATCGTGTCGCAGCCGTCGTTCGTCGAGGGTGCGGCCCCGCTGCTGACCGAGCTGCCGCTCGAGGCCTGGCGCAGCTGGGCGCGATGGAAGGCGATCTCCGGCCTGTCCGGCTACCTGTCCAGCCCGTTCGTCGACGCGCGGTTCGACTTCTACGAGAGGACGCTGTCGGGCAACGAGGAGCAGCGCCCGCGGTGGAAGCGGGGCGTCGCGCTGGTCGAGGGCGCGCTGGGCGAGGCCGTCGGCCGGGCGTACGTCGCCAGGCACTTCCAGCCGGAGAAGAAGGAGGCGATGGACCGCCTCGTCGCCCGGCTGCTCGAGGCGTACCGCAACTCCATCGAGAAGCTCTCCTGGATGACGGAGGAGACCCGCGCGGAGGCGCTGCGCAAACTGGCGCAGTTCACGCCGAAGATCGGCTACCCGGCGCGCTGGCGCGACTACTCCGCGCTGCGCCTCACCGCCGACGACCTGATGGCCAACGTGCTCGCGGCCAACTCGTTCGAGCTCGACTGGACGCTCGGCCGCATCGGCAAGCCCGTCGACAAGGACGAGTGGCAGATGTACCCCCAGACGGTCAACGCGTACTACCACCCGCTGCGCAACGAGATCGTGTTCCCCGCGGCCATCCTGCAGCCGCCGTTCTTCAACGCCGAGGCCGACGACGCGGTCAACTACGGCGCCATCGGCGCGGTGATCGGGCACGAGATCGGCCACGGCTTCGACGACAAGGGATCCACCTGCGACGGCGACGGCCGCCTCCGCGACTGGTGGCAGCCCGCGGACCGCGAGGCCTTCGAGGCGCTGGCCAAGCGGCTGATCGCCCAGTTCGACGGCCTGTCGCCCGAGGGCGTCGACGGCACGGTCAACGGGGAGCTGACCGTCGGCGAGAACATCGGCGACCTGGGCGGCCTCGGCATCGCCTACGACGCCTGGCTGTTGGCCGGAGGCGACCCGGACGGCGAGGAGATCGACGGCTACACGCCCGCGCAGCGCCTGTTCCTCGGCTGGGCCCAGGCGTGGCGCGGCAAGCGCCGCCCCGAGTCGGCGAAGATGCTGCTCGCCGTCGACCCGCACTCCCCCAGCGAGTTCCGCTGCAACCAGATCGTCCGCAACCTCGGCGCGTTCTACGACGCCTTCGGCGTGACGCGGGACGACGCCCTCTGGCTCGCCCCGGAGGACCGCGTCACGATCTGGTGAGTCACACGACGATCAGGCGAAGCCCGGGGCACATGGGCGTCGACGACATCGGCACGCCCGCCCCCGCCGCCTCCCCCAGAAGCTCACGCACCCTTACATCGCCGCGCTCGAGCGCCAGCAACGCGCCGGTATCCAGAGTGAGACCGCTGGTCACGCGAGCCCCAGAGCACGCTTGGCCCACGCGGCATCCTCCGCGCTCGGCGGTCCCAGTTCGCGGTCCAGGTCGTCCAGCAAGGCCAGCAGACTGTCCTCTCGCTGAGAACGAGCAACGGCCTCGCTGATGAAGCCCGACACCGACGACGCCCGCCCCTCCTCGACAGCGCGTCGGATCGCGACGACCTGGTCGTCCGGCAGGCTGATCGTGATCTTCGTGGTCATGCCAGAAGGATACGGTGATGGATGAAGCGCCACGTCCACCGCCGTCACCCGATCAGGTAGGCGAAGCCGCGCCGCTCTGCAGCAACCAGTTGAACGAAGGCCTTTGCTCTATGGAGGTACTCGACCGCGTACGCAACCTCCTCCCCCTTGTCGCGCAGTTCATTCCACGGATCGTCGAGGTTCGCCTCGACCTCCTGCTCGTTGATGCGCTCCAGGTCCGGCGCGATGCGGAGCACCTCGTCGGGCGTCAAGACACGCACCCATGGCTCATGCCCCATCCCGCTCCAGGAAACCTGCCCTTCGAACATCCGGTAGGCCGGCCTCGGCCTGGTGAGGTTGCCCGGCCACGTGATCCGCTGCAGATGGCGCCAAGCCTTGTCGAGGTAGACGAAGTCGCGCTCCGGCAAGGACGGCCTTTCGCCCATGACTCCCATGGTGAACCCCGGCTCGAGACCCCAAGCGTCAGCAAGCGGGTCCGAACCGATCACCGTGAACGGGTCGGCGAGCGCCTGCTCGGTGCGATCTGCGTCAAACGCGTATGCGTAGTATCTGATTCCCATACCCCCATCCTGGAAGGGTAGGACCCCGTCTGGAAGGCCCGAACCCGCATCTGTGGATAACCGACCAAGCTCCAGTTTGTCTGTGGATTCCCGGTGCAATCTCATTTCGCCGCAGGCCCCAACCTCTGGGCCCGCGCATGCGGAAGGAAGTTCACACCGCGTTGGAGGCTGCCGTTTTTGTCAGTACCCGTGGATAGCGTTCGAGACATCAACTAACGGGAGGACCGACATGAAGACGCAAGAGCAGTACGACTATCTCGACAGTGACACGTGCGGGACGGGCACGTACCTGATCACCACCGTGAACGGGAGTTCCTACCTGATCGAGGTGCCACTCGACGGCGCAATGACCATGCGACGTCAGAGACACGCGGCTCCCACCGACCCCGAGCTTGGCGTCGAGACGCCGGAACTCTATGGGGATGGCGACGCCATCTCCCTCTTTGGTTGGATGGCGTTCCGCGATCACCGCGGCGCGGTCTTCTACTTCTACGCAGAGGATGCCCGCCAGTGCGAGAATGTCGAGGACTACGCCGGGTCGGTCCGGCACACCTCAGCAGTTGTGGCCATCGAGCGGCTCAGCCCTCCGGCGTAGCGATCCGAGTGGCCGTTAGCATTCACGCATGCCCCGACGAGAGACGCCCGACCGCCTCCGCGCGGTGATCCTCGCGATCTGGATCGTCGGATTTCTCGTCGGCACGACGTCGCACGTCCTCGACCTGGCCGCAGGCGGCCTTCAGACCTATGCCGGCTTCCCGACCGCGTTACGCCTGTTCTGGATCTCCCTCACCGTCCTCGACCCCGTCACGGTGGTGCTTCTCGCCCTGCGGCGCCGCACGGGCATCGCCCTCGCACTCGCCGTCATCCTGATCGACATCGCGGTGAACTGGACGGTGTTCCTCACCATAGAGGGAAATCCGCTCTACGGCGTCGTGAACCAGACACTGTTCGCTGTCATCCTGATCTCCACGGCACCGAAGCTCTGGCGATGGTTCACTGCTGACGGCCCGCATCGATCTCGCGCACATGAACGCGGACCAGCGCCTCGATGAGTTCGTCGGGCAACGGGTTCTGGAGCGTGAACTGGATCGCGTGCTCGGTCGTCTTGTACCCCACAAGACGCTCCCGCAGCTCCTCGATGGCCCACGACGACGGGAAGAAGCTCATGTGGTTCTTGGAGGCGGTGAAGTAGACGAGCGCGCGGCCGCGATACATGAGCGTCGGCATGCGGTAGCTCATCTTCTCCTCCGCCGTCGGCACCAACTCCTTGACGAGGGTGCGGATCCGCTCGAGTACGGCCCGGCGCTCCGGGTCCACGTTGGCGAGGTACTCGTCGATGCTCTGCGGAGTCGCGTTCATGGCGCCATCGTGACACACTCGCCCTCCGGCGGCAGGATTCGCCAAGATCGGCCTCCAATAGGCACGCGCGTGCCAGTTGGAGCCCGATGTTGGCAGATCCTTGCGGTCGCTTGCGCAGCGGGACCAACGTGGGGAATGCGATTCACGGCCTGGACCATCGTTCTCGCGCTGCTGGCGGGCACCCTCATCGTCTCCTGACGGCAGGAGGCGCGCCGCTGCGGGCTGATCGCCGGGGCGCTCGCCTGGTCCGCGGGTAGCGCGGCGGCTCACCGAGCGACGCGGCGTTCCGCGGCGGCCACGAACGCGCGGCCCCCGTCGTCGCGGCACGGGACGAGGACGGTGTACGCCTCGCCGATCCAGACGATGGCGATGCCGTCGGCCCGCTGGATGCGGTCGATCTTCGCCCAATCGACGACGTACTGCCGGCCGCCGATCTCCTCGTAGAACCGCTCCTGGTCGGCCCACCAGGCACCCGGCCCGACCTTGTACACGCCAGACGCGACCATCCTCCTCACTTGGGTCGGGATCATCGCGAGCACGACAACGAGGAGGCCCAGCGTGCCCGAGAGCGCCCCGACCAGCGCCGAGCTCACGGGCGCCAATGCGAAGTCTGGGATCAGCGTCAGGCTCAGGCCAACGACCGCCCCAAGGGGGAGCGTCCAGGCGGTCAGCACCAGGAGCTGCCTTCTCCCCACCCGGCTGCGCAGGGCCGCGCGGTTCACCGCCTGATAGTCGTCCGGCAGGACGTCGTCCTCGAGCTCGGCGAGAAGGTCCTGCCCCTTGTCCTCGCCGGGCATCGGCAGGGCGTCGCCGGCCGCCGCGACCGCGCGCGCGTCGAGTTCCGCGCGCAACTCCGCGAGGCCGG
>DAONOU010000102.1:0-8466 GCA_035409265.1 Arachnia sp.
CAACCCCCTCGTCGGTGACCTCCAGCACACGCAGGACGAAACCACGATGGCGAACCCTGTTACGCCGCTCAACCTCTGCCAATAGGCGCCCCGGCTTCATCCGCAGTTGGATCGCCTTAATCAGGATGTCGAGCACCTGGGTCTCGGAGGCCGCCGCGTCGACGAGGTCGACCACCGTCTGCTCCAACGACGTCCGCGCCGGGAACCCCACACCGCACACCTGTGGATAACTCAGAGCGCCACGTGCGAAGGTCAACGCGGCTGCCAACGTCGGGTTCTGCCGGATCCTCGCGTTACCGCGGTTGCCTGTGTCCGTATAGAGACACACGCAACCGCAGTAACTCAAGTCTCACGCCGAAACCGACAAAAGCAACCGCGGTATCACCGGCCGACATGGCTGCGGTCACGCCGGGCCTATGCGGTGGAGGGTCACCTGCGACTGATTGAACAACCGCAACGGCGGGCCGGTCACGCCTACGCCGCTGTCCACGAACAGCGTCGCGTCGCCGTCGGTGTAGGCGCCCTTGCTGACCTTCGGGAACCAGTCGCCTCCGGGCTGGTACAGCGCGCCGATCAGCGGCAGCCGGATCTGGCCGCCGTGCGTATGACCGCACATCGCGTAGTCGACGCCGTAGTCGCCGAGCTCCGGGAGGAGGCCCGGCGAGTGGGTCAGGACCAGCCGGAAAACTCCGTCGGAGCGGTTCTCGTCTCGGCCTCCGCTGCCGGCCGCACCCGCGGCGCCACCTCGGGCATCACCGGCAAGCCCCGCGACCGCGGTGGCGAGGTCGGCGTGGCCGCTGTAGTGGTCGTCGACGCCGACGAGCTGGACGCGGCCGAAGTCGCCCTCGAACGGCAGCGACTCGTTGACCAGGATCGTCACCCCGTACTCGCGGAGCAGCGCGTGCAGGTCCTGCTGGTCCCGCGACCAGTGGTCGTGGTTGCCGTCGACGTAGAACCGCGGCGCGTCGATCGTCGCCAACCCCGCCACCAGGCGCTCGACCGGATCGAGCGCGTCGTTGCTGGTGTTGACGAGGTCGCCGGTGAGCGCGATCAGGTCCGGGTCGGCGCCGCGCGCCACCTCGACGATCTGGTCCACCTGCGCGGGCCGCGGGACGTTGTGGAAATCGGTCACCTGCAGGACGCGCAGCTCCCCCACCAGCTCGGAGGTTGCGAACGTCGTCTCCACCAGCCGCGTGTTGCGCACCTCCCAATCGGCGCGGAACCAGACGCCTCCGGCCAGCAGGAACACCACAACAACAGCCAACCCGAGCCGACGCCGACGACGCCGAGCCGCAACCCGCAACGAACGCCGTGCGCGACCGGGAGCGGTCGACTCCCGCCGATCCAGTTCCTGAGTCACAGGTTCACCTCCACCAGGTAACCTAACGGCAGCGTTCGCGCGTCGGCGTCGGCCTCCAGTCGTCGGTGCCAGGCCGCCGTCCAGACGCTGGTCGCACTTGACATTGCATTCGGGAACGCTAGATTTGCTTTTGCAAATACGACGCAGGAGGAACCCACGCGACGCATCCTGAAGGCAAACGCCGGACTGGCCATCATCGCGCTCGTGCTCGGCGTCGGCTCCCTCACCGCGAACGCGGACGAAGCCGCCGAGGACACCAAGATCCTGCTCGTCCTCGATGCCTCCGGCTCCATGAAGGGCGACGACCCCTCCGGCAGCACCAAACTCAAGGCCGCCAAAAAGGCCCTCACCACCGCGATCTCGACGCTCCCCGCCGACGCCCAGGTCGGCCTGCGCGTCTACGGCGCCACCTACCCCGGCAAGGACAGGAAGTTGTCCTGCGTCGACACCCAGCTCGCCCACCCCGTCGGCCCCCTCGACGTCGCGGGCCTCACCACACAGATCAATGCCGTCAAGGCCCAGGGCGACACCCCCATCGCCTACAGCCTCGAGAAGGCCGTCGACGACCTCGGAACGGAAGGCAAGCGCCACATTATCCTCGTCTCCGACGGCGAGGAGAACTGCGACCCGGATCCCTGCGCGGTGGTCAAGAAGCTCGTCGACAAGGACGTGAGCATCCAGGTCGACACCGTCGGCTACGCCGTGGACAAGAAGGCCCGCAACCAACTCCAATGCATCGCGGAGGCGGGCAAGGGCACCTACTACGACGCCGCCGACGCCGACATCCTCACCTCGACCCTCAGCCGCCTCTCCACGCGAGCGCTGCGCGCGTTCACCGTCCACGGCGCCCCCGTCGAGGGAACCCCGACTCCCGACGACGCGCCGCTGCTCGCCGTCGGCCAGTACATCGACACCATGCCCGTCTCCGAGACCGAGAACCTCGTGCGGCACTATCGGCTGCAGCGCACCGTGCCCGGGTCGACGATCCGCGCCTCCACGGTAACCCGGCTGCCCCGGGAGGACGGCCGGGATCTCCGCCAGATGCCCCACTGGCAGTACACGATCAGCACGCTCGACGGCGTGGAGTGCAGCTCGACGTGGGCGCTCGCCGACGACCTGAGCAACGCGGGCGTCCTGCTCGCCGGCACCGCCCTCGCCCTTCCCGTTGATCCCCGCGCCGAGTACGTCGACAAGGACAAGCAGGCCTGCGCCGACGCGACCGACCTCGTGCTGCAGCTCGAGCGCCGCTCCGAGAAGCAGGCCGAGCCGATGCCCATCGAGATCGTGGTCCTCGAGGAGGACCCTGTCCCCGACGTCCCCGCCCTGCCCGAGGGCGTCACCGACATCCCCTCCAGCTCGACGGGTATGGAGTATCCGCCCGCCGGCACGCCCGTGAAGGTGATCGGCGGCGCGAGCTTCAACGACGCGGTGGTGCCGGAGGTCCGCTACCGCAACCGGTGGGACTCCGAGCGGATGTACTTCAGCGCCAGCCGCGGCTTCTCGATGCCCAGCGACTACTACTTCGCCGTCGGCGTCCCCGGCGACTCCGACACGCCCGAGGGGGTCCCGATGCCGGTGAGGTTCACCCTCGCCGTCGACGGCGAGGCCACCGACGTCACCGGCCGCGGAGAGCCGACGCCCTCGCCCACCCCGTCGCCGAGCCCTTCCCCCTCCCCGACGACGGCGAGCCCCGCACCGACGGCCGCCACCCAACCGCCGGTCGACGACGCGGGGCCTGACGAGAGGGAGGCCTCCGGCGTGTCGCCGCTGACGATCGGCGGCGTCGCGCTGATCGGCCTCGGCCTCGCGGGCGGCGCCGTCTACCTGGCGCGGCGCCGGGGTTCAGATCAGGCTGAGCACGAGTAGGACGACCCCCGCCAGGACCGCGACCCCGCTCGCGACGAGCAGGGCGGGATAACGACGACCCTCCGCGGGCACGACGGCAGCCAGTTCACCACGCCCCGCGACCAGGGTGTCGGCGGCTGTCGCGTCATCAGCACCCACGGTGTCTGTGACGGTCGCGTCGTCGGCATCCAGCGCGTCGACCTGTCGGAAGACCTCGATGCCGTCGGCCGCTCCCGGGACCCAGGACAGCTCCGGCGCGGCGAGTCGATAGGTGACCTCGCCCAGCGCGGGCCTCGCGGCGGGGTCGTCGGCGACGAGGTCGACGGCCAGGGACCACAGCGCGGGCGGGCAGCCGACGGGCCGTCGAGGTCGACGGCGATGCCGAAGTCCGTGAGATAGGCGTACGGGCGGCCGGTTCCGGTGGGGTCGAGCAGGATGTTCGACGGCTTCAGGTCGCGGTGCACGACGCGCGCCGCGTGCACGGCCGACAGGGCATCGACCAGCTGCCGAATCACCTCGGAGACGAAGAGAGGGGGCAGGGCGCCGAAGTCGCCGATCAGCGTGGCCACCGATCCCCCGGCCACGACGGGCATGGTGAACAACACCCGGTCGTCCTCGCCCGCCCAGCCGAGCGGCACGATGATGTGAGGGTGATGTAGGCCGATTTGATCGGTCAGCTCGTAGCGGCCGGCGAAGACCTCACCCATGCGACCTGGCGGCGGCGCTCAGCACCTGGGCGAGCGGCGCGGAGGTGGTCAGGTCCGCGAGCCTGGCCAGCTCGTCGGCACCGGCGAGTCGCCGCAGCTCGGCGACGACCTCCCCCGGGACCGGGGTGGAGGTCAGCGTCACGTGGGTCTCCTGGATCTCCGCGAGACGCGCCTCCAGCTCCCCACGAGTCAAGGACGACGCGACGTCGACGAGGTCGTTCAGCGCGGCGAGGCGGGTCACGGCGGCGGGGTTGCCGAGCTTCGTCCGGTGGCCCGACAGCAGCTGCGACAGCATCGGCGCCGAGACCCCCATCACCGCCGCGAGCCGGCCCTGCGTCAGCCCGAGGCCGGAGGTGATCCGGGCCGCGATGTCGGCGAGCGGCGCGCCGTACAGCTCGCGCTGCTTCTCGCGGTTCGCTTCCTGCATCACGGCCTTGACGACTCAGACGGCGTTGCGCGTGGCCGCGTGGATCGCCTCGGCGCGGTTCAGCGCGCTCAGGATGGCCTTCATCGACGCGCTGGTGATGCTCGGGTCGATGCCGACGCCCCACAGGACCTGCGCGTCGTCGCCCTCGCCGACCTCGCACTCGACGTAGGCCGCGGCGTTGGCGTCGCCGCCCGACTGGAGCGCGTGCTCCGCGTAGTCCAGGACCCGCACGTGCGCCCCCTCGGACGCCAGCGCGTCGACGAACGCCGAGACGGGCCCGTTGCCCTCGCCCTCGACCTCGACCTGGTGCCGCGTCGGCCCGTTGACCGTTGCGTGGACGTGGAACTCGCCGTTGCTCGACGTGGAACCGGCCGCCGTCAGCGCCCACGGGCCGTCGGCCAGGTACTCGCGCTGGAAGATCTGGTGGATCTCGTCGGCGGTGACCTCGCCGCCCGCGACGTCGGTGTGCTGCTGCACGACCCGGCTGAACTCGATCTGCAGCCGGCGCGGCAGGTCCATCTTGAACTCGTTCTTCATCAGGTAGGCCATGCCGCCCTTGCCCGACTGCGAGTTGACGCGGATGACCGCCTCGTAGGTGCGGCCGACGTCGTGCGGGTCGATGGGCAGGTACGGCGCCTCCCACGGCATCTCGCCGACGGCCTTGCCCGCCGTGGCCGCCGCGTCCTCCAGGTACTCCAGGCCCTTCTTGATGGCGTCCTGGTGCGAGCCCGAGAAGGCCGTGTACACCAGGTCGCCCGCGTACGGGTGGCGCGGGTGCACGGGCAGGCCGGTGCAGTACTCGACGGTGCGGCGCACGTGGTCGATGTCGGAGAAGTCCAGCTGCGGATCGACGCCCTGGGTGTACAGGTTCAGCGCCAGCGTCACCAGGTCAACGTTGCCGGTGCGCTCACCGTGGCCGAACAGGCAGCCCTCGACGCGGTCCGCGCCGGCCATCTGGCCCAGCTCGGAGGCCGCGACGGCGGTGCCGCGGTCGTTGTGCGGGTGCAGCGACACCGCGATGTTCTCGCGGTTCCTCACGTTGCGGATGAAGTACTCGATCTGGTCGGCGTACGTGTTCGGCGTCGAGCGCTCGACGGTGGCGGGCAGGTTGAAGATGATCTCGCGACCCGCGCCCGGCTGCCACACATCCGCCACGGCGTTGCAGACCTCGACGGCGAAGTCGGTGGGCGTCTGGGTGAAGATCTCCGGCGAGTACTGGTAGCCGAACTCGACGTCGCGCAGGTGCTGGTCGGCGTACTTCATGACCAGCTCGGTGCCGCGGGTTGCCAGGTCGACGCACTGCTGCTCCGAGATCCGGAACACCACCTTGCGGAACAGCTCTGCCGTCGCGTTGTACATGTGGATGGTGGCGCGGTTGGCCCCGACCAGCGACTCCGCGGTGCGCGAGATCAGATCCTCGCGGGCCTGCGTCAGCACCGAGATGGTCACGTCGTCGGGCACCTTGTCGCCCTCGATCAGCTGGCGCACGAAGTCGAAGTCGGTCTGCGACGCCGACGGGAAGCCGACCTCGATCTCCTTGTACCCCAGCGAGACCAGCAGCTCGAACATGCGCATCTTGCGCGACGGGGTCATGGGATCGATCAGGGCCTGGTTGCCGTCGCGCAGGTCCGTGGACAGCCAGCGGGGCGCCTTCTCGATGCGCTTGGCGGGCCACGTGCGGTCCGGCACGTCGACGGGGATGAACGGGGTGTAGCGGTGCACCGGCATCGGCGTCGGCTGCTGGGTGGGAACGGACTGCGGGCGGGTGGTGAACTGAGTCATTTCAGAGGTCTCCTGGCTTGGGGTCTTTGTCACCAGACGCGAAGAAGCACCGCAGCGAGGAGATCTGGCTCAGTGCTTACTGGGCCTCGCTGCGGCAACCAAGGAGCAGGTTCTGCCGTGCCACGTCGCAGACACTAGCACGCCTTCGGGGGAACCCGGGTCATTTCCATGAACCGTATGCCAGACCTTTCGACACGGTCGCGGTCGACGTCCTCGACGCAACCGGCTCACGGAGCGTTACTTCACCGAGCCCGCGGTTAGTCCGCCGATCAGGCGCTTCTCGATCAGCGCGAAAAGGACGATCACGGGCACGATGGCGATCAGCGCGACGGTGAACAGGTACTGCCAGTCCTGGATGTACAGGCCGAGGAAGCGCGGCATGGCGACCGTCAAGGGCTGCAGATTCGTCTGCTGGACGAGGATCAGCGCGGCGGCGTACTCGTTCCAGGTGTTGACGAACACGAACACGATGGCGGTCACGATGCCCGGCCACACCAGCGGAAGCGAGATGCGAAACATCGTCTGGAGACGGCCGAGGCCGTCGATCAGGGCCGCCTCGTCGATCTCCTTCGGCACCCCGGCGAAGAAGGCCTGCATGATCCAGATGGCGAACGACAGGTTGAACGCGGCGTTGATCAGGATCAGCGCGGCCCACACCGCGTAACCCTGCCAGCCCTTGAACTGCTGGAAGAGGCCGACGGCGAGCACCGTCGGCTGGAGCATTTGGGTGATCAGCACCAGGAGCAGGAATACCAGGCGGCCGGGGAACCGGAAGCGCGCCACGTAGTAGGCCGCGGGGGTGGCGATCAGCAGCACGAGCAGCGTCGCACCCACGGCGATCACCGTCGTCGACACCAGCGCCGATGCGGGGTTCACCGACGACGCCCACACCGTGATGTAGTTGCTGAACTGCGGCTGGGCCGGGAAGTACACGGGCGGGATGTCGGTCACCTCGAGGCGCGTCTTGAGCGACGTGACGAACATCAGCGCGTAGGGGAAGCCGAAGAACGCGACGATGGCCAGCGCTCCGAGCGAGACGAGCCAGGGGTTCGGGCGGCGGTCGATGCCGCCGCGGTGCGGGGTCTTCGCCATGGCTCAGGCCACCTCCTTCGTGGGCTGCACCACGGCCAGGTAGATCGCGATGATGACGAGGCAGAACAGGAAGTTGAGCACGGACAGCGCCGACGACACGCCCGGGCCGAGCGCCCGCTGGTACTCGTACATGAGCGTCGTTGTGATGTGGCCCGTGTGGTAGCCGGGCGTCTCCTGGAGCAACCTGAGGATCGGCAGGGAGTTGAACACGTTGATGATGTTGATCAGGGCCGCGACGGCGATGGCCGGCCGCAGCAGCGGGAGCACGATGTGCCAGTAGCGCTGGGGCACCGAGGCGCCGTCGACGTGAGCGGCCTCCAGCACGTCGGTCGGCACGGCCTGGAGCCCGGCGAGGATCGTGTAGGTGGTGAACGGGAGCGAGACGTAGATCGCGACGAACACGGCGATCCAGAACGCGCTCGTCGGGTCCTTCGTCCACGCGCGCGACTGCTCCAGGATGCCCGTGTCGACGAGCAGCCGGTTGAAGAGCCCGACGTTCTCCTGCAGGCCGTAGCGGAACACCGTCGCGGTCATGACCACCGAGCAGGCCCACGGCAGGATGATGAAGAGGCGTAGCAGCTTGCGCCCGCGGAACGGCTTGTTCAGGAACTGGGCGATGAGCAGCGAGAGCAGCACCGTGAAGAGGACCACCACGACGACCCAGAGCACGGTGTTGAGCAGGATCCGGTCGATGGGGACGCCCGGAAAGGTCAGCGCGCCGGCGGGACCGATGTAGTTGTCGAGCCCGACCGGCTCGTCGCTCTTGCGGATGCCCTTGTTGTTGTACTTGAAGAACGACGTGTAGACCATCAACCCCGCGGGGAAGAGGACGACGCCGACGATCAGCGCGAGCGTGGGCGTTACCCACGGGAGTGCGCGCAGCGCCTCCTGTCTACGGAGGGCCTGCGCCGTCGGCCTGGGCTTCGCGGCCCTCGGCAGGGTGTCGGTCGTGGACAACGTCGTCGGTTCCTTCGGTTAGTCACAACACGGGGTGGCACGGCTAACCATGCCACCCCGCGCGGGTGTTTGTCGCTAGTCAGCGGCTATTCGCTGATCAGCTCTGAGCGTCGACCTGGGCCTGGATCTGGGCCAGGAGCGTCGCCGGATCCTCGGTGCCCACCTGGTAGGCGGAGCCCTGGAGCGCGGCCTGCAGCGCGTCCCACTGCGGGTTGCTGACCGGCAGGAACTGGACGATCGCGAGCGCCTCGAGGAACGCCTTGTCGTTGTCGGTGGCCGCCTCGGCCTTTGCCTTG
>DAONOU010000103.1:0-2066 GCA_035409265.1 Arachnia sp.
ACGTCGACTTCCCCACCGCGCTCTTCGTGCTGATCCTCGCCCCCGAGGCCTTCCTACCGGTGCGTCAGGTCGGCGTGCACTTCCACGACTCGGCCGACGGCGTCGCCGCCGCCGACGCCGCGTTCGAGATCATCGACGCCGCCCCCACGCTCCTTGAGCCAGCCGCGCGCGAAGCGCCGCATCTGCCTCGAAAGGCCCCGCACCCGGTTGATGGACCCGTCCCCGCCCCGCTCCTCACACTCGACGGCGTGTCCTACACCTACCCCGGCGCGGACTCCCCCGCGGTCGAGGGGCTGAGCCTCGCCGTCGCCCCCGGGGAGGTCGTCGCGCTGAGCGGCGCCTCCGGCGGGGGCAAGTCGACCGCGCTCGCGCTCGCGATGGGCTTCCTCTCCCCCTCCGAGGGCCGGGTGATCGTCGACGGCGTCGACCTCGCCGAGCTGGACCCCGCCGCGTGGCGGGCCGATGTCGCCTGGGTCGCGCAGGAGCCCGGCCTGATCAACGGCACCGTCGGCGACAACGTCGCGCTGGGCGGGGCGAGCGGGATCGCAGAGGCCCTCCGGGACGCCGGGGCGGACTTCGGCCCGGACAAGCCCGTCGGCGACGACGGCGAGGGGCTGTCCGCGGGCGAGCGGCGGCGGGTCGCGCTCGCCCGCGCGCTGGTGCGCATCCGGGTCGGCGGCGCGCGGCTGCTGATCCTCGACGAGCCGACGGCCGGGCTGGACGCCGCGACGGAGGCGCACGTCGTCGACGCCGTGCGTGCCACCGGCGCGGGGGCCTTGATCGTCTCGCACCGCCCCGCCGTGCTCGCCGCCGCCGACCGGGTCGTCACCGTCGAGTCGAGGGAGGCCGTTCTGTGAAGCGGCTGCTGCGCGACCTCCTGCGCGAGGTGCCGAAGGGGCGGAAGCTGCTGGTCATGAGCGTGCTGCTCGCCGCGCTCGCGTCGGCGTCGTCGGTGGCGCTGATGGGCGTGTCCGCGTGGCTGATCTCGTTCGCGGCGCTCGCGCCGCCGGTGCTGTACCTGCAGCCCGCGGCGGTCGGGGTGCGCGCGTTCGGCATCTCGCGCGGCGTGTTCCGGTACCTGGAGCGCATCGTCGGCCACGACCTCGCGCTGCGCATGCAGGCGGCGCTCCGCGTGCGCGTCTACGACAAGCTCGCGGCGACCACGCTCATCGGGCGCCGCCGCGGCGACCTGCTGACCCGCGTCGTCGCCGACGTCACCGCCATCCAGGACCTGGTCGTGCGCGTCGTCGTCCCGCTGGCGTCCGCGGCGGTCGTTGTGGTGGCGACGACGATCGCGCTGGCCTTCCTCGACGTCGCCAGCGCGCTGGTGCTGCTGGCCACCGCGCTGCTGGCCGGCGTCGCGCTGCCGTGGTGGACGCAGCGGCTGAGCCTCGCCGCCGACCAAGCCTCGGTGCCCACCCGAGGGCGCCTCGCCGACGGCGTGCGCGAGCTCGCCCGCACCGGCACCGACCTCGTCGCCTACGGGGCCGAGGACACCGTGCTGGACCGGCTGCTCGCCATCGACGAGGAGCTCCGCGCGCAGGAGTCCCGCGCCGCGTGGCTGCGGGGCATCGCGACGGCGGGGCAGGTCGTCGCCGCCGGGATCGCGGTGGCCGCCGCGCTGTGGTTCGGCACCACCGCCGTCGCGTCAGGCGCCCTCGACCCGCGCTTCCTCGCCGTCCTCGCCCTCACGCCGCTGGCGATGCACGAGGTCCTCGCCACGTTCACGCAGGCCGCGCAGACGCTCACGCGCGCGGGCACCGCGCTCGGCCGGATCACCGAGATCCTCGACGCCGAGCCCGTCGGCACCGGCGACGTCACCGTCGGCGAGGGGAAGCCGGGGTTGGAACTGCTCGACGTGTCAGCGGGTTGGCCCATCCCGTCGGGTCCATTCCTTTCGACACGGGCTGCGGCTCCTTCGTCGCCGGTGCCCGGCTCAAGGAGCGTGCAGTCCTCCGTGACGCTCGCCGTCGCGCCGGGCGAGCGGGTCGCGCTCGTCGGGCCGTCGGGAGTCGGGAAGACGACGGTGGCGGCGACGGCGATGGGCCTCATCCCGCCGTTGTCGG
>DAONOU010000103.1:2166-8362 GCA_035409265.1 Arachnia sp.
GTCGGGAAGACGACGGTGGCGGCGACGGCGATGGGCCTCATCCCGCCGTTGTCGGGAACGGTTCGGCGCGGCGGTCGTGTCGGGTATCTCGCCCAGGACGCGCACATCTTCGCGACGACGGTGGCGGAGAACGTGCGCATCGGCAACCGCGACGCGACCGTCGAGGACGTCGCGGACGCCCTCGCCCACGCCGGGCTTCCGGTCGATCCCGAGCGGCGCATCGGCGAGGCGGGCTCGACGCTGTCCGGCGGCGAGCGCCGTCGGCTGGCCCTCGCGCGGCTGCTGGTCGGCGACCACGGCCTGGTGATCCTCGACGAGCCCACCGAGCACCTCGACCGCGAGACCGCCGACGCGCTGATGGCCGACGTCTGGGCCGCATTCGCCGATGCCCCGGTGCTGGTGATCACGCACGACCCGGACGTCATCGCCGCCTGCGAACGCGTCCACGAGCTGGCCTGACCGACCAGCTGCAAGAATCCGACAGCATCGGGCCCCAACCGGCAGGCGAATGCCAGTTGGGGCCTGATGTTGGTGAATCCTTGCAGCGGCTACGCCCAGATGCGGTCGAAGACCTCCGCGACCAGCTCGTCGAAGATGCCGAGCTCCCAGGCGACGTCCAAGGCCGTGTACCGCGAGCGGTAGTACATCGCCCGCGGGAAGGTGGCGCGGACGTCGTCGAACGTCAGGCTGATGTCCTCGGGGCGGGACGGGGCGCCGGCGCGGCGGAGCATGTCGGTCAGCTCGGCGGTGGTCGTCAGCTGTTCGCGCAGGCGGACGGTGACGTCGGCCCAGTCGTCGATCAGCGGTCGCAGGCGAGCGACCAGCTCGTCGCCGGCGAGGTACTTCGCCTTGGTCTCGCGGACCGCGTGGTCGGCGAGGGCGCCGTCGAACCTGCCCCTGATGTCGGCCTCGATCTCGGCCCACGGCTGCCTGGCGGCGGCGACGGCGGCGAGGTCGACCTGGCTCAGGTCGCGCTCCAGCAGCGCCTCGTAGAAGGCGCACATCGCGAGCGATCCCATGGCCACCTTGAACCCGTGCGAGAGCGGCGGGTCCCAGTCGGCGCCGAGGTGGGCCAGCTCCCAGAGGTGGCTGAAGTAGTGCTCGGCGCCCGAGGCGGGGCGCGTGCCGCCGAAGGCCTGCATCGCGAGGCCCGAGAGGCACAGGCCCTCGACCAGCCCGTCGAACGCGTCGGGGTTGCCCGCGGCGAGCTCGTCCGGGCGCGACAGCGCGGAGCTGACGCCGGACTGGACCATGTCCCACACGGCCCCGTCGATGGGCTCGACGCCGGTGACGTCGGCCAGGATCCAGTCGGCACCGCCGGGGATCTTGGCCGCGAGGTCGCCGTAGCCGGACGCGGTCATCCACGACGGCGCGGCCGCCACGATGTCCAGGTCCATGATGACGACGGCGGGCGCCTTGCAGTTCTTCGTGACCTTGACGCCGTCGGCGCTCATCGGCGCGCCGGCGCCGGTGTAGCCGTCCATGGACGCGGCGGTCCCGACGGCGACATAGTCGCGGCCGAGCTCGAACGCGGCGAGCTTGACCAGGTCGTTGAGGGTGCCGGAGCCCAGCGCGATCGGCAGGGCGTCGCCCATCGCCTCCTTGATGGTGACGCAGTTGTCGTACGAGGCGTAGAGCACGGGGCGGCCGGGGAAGATCAGCGGATCGGCGACGGCGGCGCCGGCCTCGACGAGGACCTCCGTCAGCCGCTCCCCTCCGAGCGCCCACGTGTTCTCGTCGGCGACCACGAGGTAGGGCCCGTCGCCGAGTTGGGCGACGATGCGCCGCCCGGCCTCGGCGAGCACCCCGCGCCCCACGGCCGCGTCGACCGTGTCGGTGGCGCGGGACAGTGCCTCGCGCAGAGTGGCACTAGTCACCGAACACCACCGTCGCCCCGGCCGCGAGGGCCGGCGTCGCGTCGACGCCTCCGATGTGGACGGCCCCCGGCATCCGCGGCTCCGCCGCCCCGTCGAAGACGAGCGTCACGTGACCGAGGTTGGCGAGGTTGGTCTGGGCGACGGCGCCGAGCGCGGTGATCGTCCACTGCTGATCACCGATGCGCAGGCCCTGGCCGACGGCGAGGTCGCCGACGAGGTCGGCCTTCTCGATGATGAAGCAATACGGCCGAAGCGCCTCGGGGGCGTCGCCGGCGAACGTGATCGCGGTCTGCTCGGCGAGGAAGGCCTCAGCGTCCGAACCGACCTCAACGACCTTGGTGGTGTAACCCATGGTGGCTCCTAAATCTTAGTGTTTCCTAGCGGGAACGGGTGCGCCGCAGCCGGTGCCCGATTGATCAGTGCTTCCTTAGGGGTAGGCGCCGGCACGACACCGGCGCCTACCCCGTGAGCGACTTACGCGCCCGAGTACAGGCCGATGCTCGCGAGCCACGCGATGGCCACGCGGGGCACACCGTTGAGGAAGCGCGAGTAGAGGACGGCGGGGACGCCGACCTCGACGGTCTCCGGCAGCGCCTCGCCGAGGCCCATGCCGACCGGGATGAAGTCACACGCGTTCTGCGTGTTGATGGCGAACAGCGCGGGCAGCGACAGCTGCGGCGGGATGTTGCCCTTGCCGATCTCCACACCGATCAGGGTACCGATGAGCTGGCCGATGACGGCGCCCGGGCCGAGCAGAGGCGACAGGAACGGCAGCGAGCAGATGAAGCCGAGGAGCAGCAGGCCCCAGCCGTTGCCGGCGAGCGGGGTCAGGCCCTCGGAGATCAGCTTGCCGAGCCCGGACGCCTGGATAACGCCGATCAGCATGGACACGAAGGCCATGAACGGGATGATCGTGGTGATCATCATCTGCACCGCGTTGCGTCCGGCCTGGAAGAACGTCGAGACCACCTTGCCGGCGCCGAGGCCGATCCTCTCCAGGATGCTCTTGTTCTTCTTCTGCGCCATCTGCTCGGTGAGCTTCATCGGGCGCCCGTCCTCGCGACGGGGAACGTCCTTCACCGGGGCGCCAGCGGCGGCGGCACCAGCGGTGGCGGCGGCGCCGACGAGGGCGTCGGCGTCGGCCGGGGAGACCTGGGCCGGGCCGACGGCGGACACGTAGATGCCCTCGTGGATGAACTCCGCGAGCGGGCCGGTCTTGCCGGTCGAGATCACGTTGATCGTCGGGATGTTCTTCTTCGGGTACAGGCCGCAGCGCAGCGACCCGCCACAATCGATGACGGCGACGAAGTGCTCGTCATCCGGCACCGACGTGTTGAACCCGTTGACGGGGATGGCGCCGGTGAGCTCGGCGATCTTGTCGACGACGTCGGGCTTCTGCCCGCCGCCGACGATGTAGACGATCTTGTTGCGCTTCTCGTCGGGGGTGACGGTCAGCGGGCCGCCGTAGCCGCCCGGGCCCTTCACGACGGTGATGCCACGGTACTCAGACATTGGCGTGCACCTCCTTCGCCAGGGTGATGCCCTGCTGCTTCGACACGTACGCCGTGGTGAAGTCCGTGACCCAGCCGCCGAGGAAGTTGAGGACCGCGCCGACGAGCAGGTAGCGGACCGCGAGCTCGCCCTCGTTCAGGCCGAGCGCCATGATGCCCGACGCGATGCCCATCCAGGTGAACAGCTCGCCCGGGTTGATGTGCGGGAAGATGCCCAGGCTCGTGTGGCAGAACTGCGCGGTGCTCGCGTAGTAGCCCGGCTTGTAGCGCTCGGGCAGGAACCGGCCCATGGTGAAGCACATCGGGTTGGTCAGGAAGAACGTGCTGAGGAACGGCAGCAGCAGGTAACGGCTGACGACGTTCTTGCCCGCGCCCTGCGCGAACTTGTTGATCTTGTCCTCACCGATCAGCGCGATCAGCGAGTTCATCGCGACGAGCAGCACGAGGACGAGCGGAACGATGCCGGTCATCCACGAGATGAACACCTCGCCGCCGGTCTTGAACAGCCCGACGAACCAGTTTGCGGCGTTGACAATCCAGTCCATTTTCCACTCCTTTCTAGTGTGTTGGGGGCGCGGCGCTATGCCGACCCATCCGTCCGCGGGCCCTCCTTGGGGCCGCGGTCATCCCCCGGACCGCGTGGTCCGGGAAACCTTGATGCGCGCCTTCTCCGGCGCCATGGGGATGACGGCGGCGGCCGGGGCCGGCTTCGCCTTCTTCCTCTCCTGCAGGAACCTGGGCGTCGGCAGCCGCCGGATCAGGCGGGTGAGGGCCGACGGCGGCTCGGGCGGCTGGCCGCCCGCGGTGACGATGCGGAGGTTCTCCCGCGCGTTCTCGATCGCCTTGAGGGCGGGCCCGCCGTGGCGCTTGGCCAGGTGGGGATCGATCTCGTGCAGGTCCTGCCCGTCGTACAGGTCGAACCGCTTGAACCGGGCCCCGACGGTGACGCCCTGCAGCTTGTGGCCCTCGAGGATGATGCCGTCGTCGTCGATGGCGAAGAGGACGATGACGCCCTGCACGAGGCCGCCCTTGAACCGCCCCATGGCGACGCGGCCCTTGCGGCGCAGCTCGACGAAGAGCTTGCCGAAGGCCTGCGACTGCTTGAACGAGAAGAAGGACTGCAGCAGCCAGGCGACGCCCAGCGAGATGATCACGATCCAGAACATTTCAGCGTTCCCTCTCCGTCAGGGGGTTTCGTTCGAGGAAGTAGTAGAACTGCTCGTAGCTGGTGAGCCGGCAGATCGGGTCGAGGAGGTCGCGGCGGGCGCCGAGGCGCAGCACCTCGTCGTAGACCTGGACGAGGATCTCCTCGCTGCGGCCCGTGTCGGCGGGGACGCCGAGCAGCACGATCAGCCGCACGCCGTCGTCGGTGACCTCGCGGGGGACCACGCCGACGGCGAGCATCACCGACGTCTGGGTGGTGAGCGGCGCGTGCGGGAACGCGACCCACGGGTCCAGCCGCATCTCGGCCCGCGCCTCGCGCTCGCGGATCCGCGCGCCGAAGCCGGCCTCGACGTGGCCGCGGGCCTCGAGGTGGCCGGTCATGAAGTCGACGGCGTCGGCGTAGTCGGTGTCCGGGGGCAGCGCGAAGAAGTGCGCCTCGTCGAGGGCGCCGGCGAGCACGGAGCCACCGCGTCCGGGCGCGCCCCGCAGCGGGATGTGGAGCTGCATGCGCTCGAGCTGCCGCTCCATGGCCCGGCGGTCGAGCACGCGCGTGACGTGCAGGACGGGCGCGCCGGCCGGGACGTCGTCGTCGCCGGTCACGACGACGAGGTCGGCGCCTGCGAGCGCCTCGCGGCTCGCGTCCCTCGCCGGGATCATCTGGAACTCCGTCGACGACGGCAGCAGCTTGGCCAGCTGCAGCCGGACGAGCTCCGCGCGCACGGCGCCGGCCCCGGCGACGACGGCGACCCGTGGCGGCTTCGTCCCGCGCCGCTCCCCCGCCTCCAGGAACACCTGGAAGTAGGCCGCGAGGAAGCCGAGCTCGGCCTGGTCGACCGGCAGCCCGATCCGCTCCTCCAGCACGCGCTGCGCCACCGTCGCCATCTGATAGGCCACGGGATACTCCTCGCGGATGTCGGCGACGCCCGAGTCGTCGACCCAGATCCGGTACCGCATGCGGTTGATCAGGTACGCGAGGTGCCGGGCGAACTCGCTCAGGAAGTCGCTGCCGCCCAGATCGATGGCCATCTCGGTGCGGACGGCCGACAGCATGCCGTCGACGAGGGCGTCCAGCTCGCCGTCGACCTCCGCCTGGCCGGTCTGGCCGCCCCCGACCCGCGTGCCGAGGCCCGCGACGGGCAGGGTCAGGAAGATGCGCTCGTCCTCGCTCAGCGCGACGCCGAACTCGTCCGAGAGCCGGTCCGCCAGCCGCGAGGCCAGCGCGTGCGCCGGGGTCGCGGCGAGGCCGCGGTACTTGTCGGGAAGGAATCTCGCGGGGTAGCCGGCGCCCGCCCGGTCGACGGCGACCGCGGCCCAGCGCGCCCACTCGCGCACGCGGTCCCGGACCAGGCCCTCCCCGAACTCGCCGGCCAGCGCGGTCATCCGCACCAGCCGATCGTCCTGCGGGTAGGCCGCGTCGAAGTGGCGGCGCAGCACGTGCAGCCGCTGCTGCAGCTCGGGCCCGCGCAGCACGAGCCCGACGTTGGGGCGCCCCTCGATGGTGAGCTCGGCCTCCGCGACCTGCGCCCGGGCGCGCTCGAGATCGGCGACGACGGTGGTGCGGCTGACGGACATGGCCGCGCCCAACTCCTCGATCCGCACCGGCGCCAGCGCCCGGAACAGCCGCGCCACGATGTAGGAGGCGCG
>DAONOU010000104.1:0-8321 GCA_035409265.1 Arachnia sp.
GGCCGATCCTGACGGCGGCGCGAAGCGCTCGTACCGCTGGTCGAGTCGAGGCGCATCGACGAGGTCGACCGGCGGCTCGTGTTGAACCCAGTAGACCTAGCAACAACAGAATTTCCAAGAACGAAGAACTTCCCGCCGTGGATAGGCGGGCTCAGAGAAGAGGATGAACGGATGTCGAACGAGACTGAAGCCGCGCTGCTCGCCGAGGGCGATCTGGTCGCCGACTACCTCGAGGAGCTGCTGGACATCGCCGACCTGGACGGCGACATCGAGAACTCCGTGCAGGACGGCCGCGCGCACATCGTCGTGGACACGGACTCTGAGCTGCTGGTCGGCAAGGACGGCGAGGTGCTCGACGCGCTGCAGGAGCTCGCGCGCCTGGTCGTGATGACCGAGACGGGCCACCGCTCGCGCTTGATGCTCGACGTCGCGGGCTACCGCGAGCGCCGTCGGGCCGAGCTGGTCGCGCTCGCGAAGGACGCCATCGCCGAGGTCAAGGAGACCGGCGAGCAGGTCCGCATGGCGCCGTTGAACGCGTACGAGCGCAAGATCGTGCACGACGAGGTCGCGGCAGCGGGCTTGGTGAGCGAGTCCGAGGGCGAGCCCCCGAACCGCCGCGTGGTCGTCCGCGCGCAGTAGCACGCACGGCTCCGCTGAGCGTGGATCTTCGGCGGCAATCTCCCCCGCTCGGTGTGGGTTCTTGGCAGCAAAGGGGCATCAGCGTGAACGTCAGAGTCACTATGCTGACTTTCGCGTACACAACGACGGCAAGGCTCTTGGCGATCGAACGCTTGCAGCCACAATGAAGCACCGCCGAACCCGGCGCCCCGCGGATGACCGCCGAACCCTTGCCCCGGTCCCCTCGAGGCTGGGCGGGAGCGGCGTCGGCGCGACGTTTCACCCGGCGTGCGTCATGCTTGGGTAGTGGAGAGGCGTTTTCGTGAGTGAGGGTGTTCGGATGCCGAGTGAGGACCGCGGTGCCGCAGAGCGTGGTGGAGTCGACGAGCTGGAGGGCCGCCTCGAGACCGAGGCGCGGGCGGCGCTGGAGTCTCTCTATCCGCACACCAATAAAGAGTTAAATCAATATGTCGATATATTAGCAAGTCGAGGTATGGAGTGGGGACTGATCGGCCCGCGTGAGGGCGGCAGACTGTGGCAGCGGCACGTCGCGAACTCGCTCGCGCTTGTCGACGTGGTCGGCACGGGACTCGACGTTGCCGATGTCGGCAGCGGCGCCGGCTTGCCGGGCCTCCCCCTGGCGATCGTGCGTCCGGATCTTCGCGTGACGCTGATCGAGCCGCTGCTGCGGCGGGTCAACTTCCTGGAGTTGGCCGTTGACGAGCTGGGCCTCGGCGATCGCGTGGAGGTGCGCCGCGCTCGGGCTGAGGAGTGCAAGGACACCTTCGACGTCGTCGTCTGCCGTGCCGTCGCCCCGTTGGAGAAACTCCTCAAGTGGACCCTACCGCTGTTTACCGCGGGCTCAGCCGGAGGCACCAAGAGGCGGGCCGGAGGCGCTGGTGGTGCCGTCGGTGGCCAGTTGGTCGCCCTGAAGGGCGAGTCGGCCGAGGAAGAGATCCGTACGGCGTCGAAGAAGCTGTCGGCCTTACGCCTCCGCGCGGAGGTCTTGGAACTCGAGGCCGCGCCGGGCGTCGGCCGCACCCGAGCGATCAGGGTCGCATCCGCGGGCTGATCAGACAGTCGGGGCGGCAAGATCCGCTGGTTGAGCCGATGCACGAGGCGCTAGCCGAGTCATCGTGTCGAAACCAATGAACCGATGAGTCTGTGTGGACTTTTCCACAGGCGGCGGGGAATGCGGTAAATGACCTGTGGTCCGCGACACCATACGACCATGCCTTACGTCTATATGCTCGAGTGCGCCGATGGCTCCTTCTACGTCGGCTCTACCCGCTGCCTCGACGCGCGTGTGTCGGAACATGTGGTGGGCCAGGGAGCGAAGTACACGCGAAGCCGGCTTCCGGTCCAGCTGGTCTGGGCGGAGGAGATGGACCGGATCGACGATGCCTACTACCTCGAGAAGCAGGCCCGGCTCAACCAGCGGTGGACATTCATCGGTCGCCGTCTTGCTCAGCTAGCTGTGTCGGTGGTGGCCGTTGTCCAGATGCTTGGCCAACGGCGCTTCTCGACGTCCTTGTCGAGGCCGGGCTCGGTGCCTCGCTTTGTTCTCCTCGGTCGCGGGACCGTCAAGTAGGACTCCTTCGTCGGCCTTGCGACGCATCCGCCCTACTCGCCGCGAACAGCACCCCATTTCCGGGACACACCACTAGCGAACCGGCGTGTCGAAGCCGCTAGACGGTGGTCCTTCTGTGGAGGTGGTCACGTGGGGCGTTTCACGTGAAACGACGCGGGCGTCGTCGTCGGTTCGTGGTTGTCGGCGGGCTTCGGTAGAGTCGGGAGTCGAGTCGAGGAGGCATGGATGGCGCTGTTCTTTCGGAAGCGGAAGCCCAATGTTGAGGAACCGTGGAAGGATCACAGCAGCGTTTCACGTGAAACGACGGGAATCCCGCGGCGGGCCGTGCAGGACGAGGACTGGGACATCGAGGCCGAGTATGGCGACGAGATGGTCGCCGTCGAGCCCGGGCACGTGCAGCTTCCCAAGCCCTCCGAGCCGCGGATCTTCGTCGTCGCCAATCAGAAGGGCGGCGTCGGCAAGACTACGACGACGGTGAACATCGCCACCGCATTGGCGCTGGGCGGTCTCAACGTGTTGGTCGTCGACAACGACCCGCAGGGCAACGCATCGACGGCGCTGGGTGTGGACCATGCTCCCGGGTCCAAGGGGACCTACGAGGTCCTAATGGACGGCATCGGGATCATCGAGCACGCGCAACCGTCGCCCCACTCGCCCAACCTGCACGTCCTTCCGGCCGCGATCGAGCTCGCGTCCGCGGAACTGGAGCTCGTCACGGAGCGAGGACGCGAGCATCGCATGCGCGACGCGATCCGCACCTACATCGAGGAAAGCGGCGTTGACTACGTGTTCTTCGACTGTCCCCCGTCGCTCGGGCTGCTCACGCTGAACGCGCTCGTCGCCGCGACGGAGATCCTCGTGCCCATCCAGACCGAGTATTACGCGCTCGAGGGTGTGAGCCAGCTGATGCGCACCATCGACCGGGTGAAGGGCAATCTGAACGATGACCTGGCGCTCAGCACCATCCTGCTGACGATGGTCGACAGCCGGACGAACCTGTCCCGCGAGGTCGCCGACGAGGTGCGCAAGCACTTCCCCGCGCAGACGTTGGACGTGGAGATCCCCCGATCCGTCAAGGTTGCCGAGGCTCCCAGCTTCGGGCAGTCGGTCGTCACCTATCAGCCGAAGTCAGTAGGCGCCGTCGCCTATCTCGACGCGGCGCGGGAGATCGCGAACCAGGGGAAGGGCTGACGATGCAATCGGCGAGCGCGCGCACGGCGGGATGCAGGCTCCGAGGAAAGGGAGAGTGATGGCGACGAAGCAGAGCGGCCTCGGGCGCGGGCTAGGAGACCTGTTCGCCCGCACCGACGACGAGACACCCGCGCCGCTGGGCGACGGCTCGCGATTCGCGGAACTCCCGGTCGACGCGATCACGCCGAACCCGCAGCAGCCGCGAACCGTGTTCGACGAGGACGATCTCGGCGAGCTGGCGGAGTCCATCCGCGAGTTCGGCGTGTTGCAGCCCGTCGTCGTGCGGGAGTCGGGCCGCAATCAGTACGAACTCATCATGGGCGAACGACGCCTGCGCGCGTCGAAGCTCGCCGAGCGCGCGACCATCCCCGCCATCATCCGCGGCACCGAGGACACGGCGCTGCTGCGGGACGCGCTCCTGGAGAACCTTCACCGCGCGAACCTGAACCCGATCGAGGAGGCGCACGCCTACGGGCAGCTCCTCGAGGACTTCGGGTGCACCAAGGAGGAGCTGTCGCAGCGCATCCATCGGTCGCGGCCGCAGGTGTCCAACACGCTCAGGCTCCTGAACCTGCCCCAGCGCGTGCAGAACAAGGTGGCCGCCGGCGTCATCTCCGCGGGTCACGCCCGCGCGTTGCTGTCGCTGGAAACCCCCGAGCAGCAGGAGCATCTCGCCGAGCGCATCGTCGCCGAGGGGCTGTCCGTGCGCTCGACCGAGGAGATCGTCGCGCTGGGGAAGCGCGCGGTGGGCGCGGTCCCGTCGTCGGCGACGCCCCGCGGCCCCCGGCAGCCGTCGGAGCGCGAGCGCGAGCTCTCCGGCCAGCTGAGCGATCACTTCGATACCCGGGTTCGCGTCAACATCGGCCGGAGCAAGGGCAAGATCACCATCGAGTTCGCCACCGGCGAGGATCTTGACCGGATCGTTGCCATCCTCGACGGCCGGACGATCTAGTGCGGAGGTTCGTTGCTGGCCACTGGTGCCGCACCTACCGGCAGTTCGCACCGCTTAAGCGATACACCAATACAACGTTAAACATATAAACCGTTATGTCGATAAATAGATCTACGGTTAAGATGAGAGGTAGACATGAGTGAGCAGGCCGAGGGCGTCGGCTTCGACGCGGAGGACGTGCCGGGCATCAAGGGCGCGCTTCTGCGCTACCGCATCATGGCGTGGGTGGTCGGCGTCCTGCTCGTGGTGCTGATCACCGGCACGGTGCTGCGCCTGTTCGTGCCGTCGCAGATCCTCCTCGGCCAGCAGCTCGTCAAGAGCACGGGCGTCCTCCACGGCTGGCTGTACATGGTGCTCCTCATCACGGCGTACGACCTCGGGCGGCGCGTGAAGTGGTCGCTGAAGTGGTTCCTCGCCATCATGTTCGCCGGCACCGTTCCGTTCCTGTCCTTCGTGGCCGAGCACTTCGCGACGAAGGACGTGCGGGCGAAGCTCGCGGCGTAGTCGCGCCCCGACCGGGGTCTTGACAGCGCATCAGACCGAGGGCGCGGTGTCCGCGTGAGCTCTATCGGGTGCCGTCGGACGTCGGTAGGTTCGGCTCCATGAAGGTCTTCACCGTCGTTGCGGGCGTCCGACACACGACACTGCCGCCTCGTGCGACGGCTCAACCAGCGGTAGTTTGGCGCACGCAGCGGTGTTTCGGTTCACCCAGCGGGGGTGGACGCGCGCGTGGCGAAGCCCCGGGCGGTGTAGACGCCGAAGGCGATCGCGCCGGCGGCGAACACCCACCACTGCAGGGCGTAGCCGCGGTGCGTGGGGGAGCCCTCGGCCGCGGGGAGGAGGAGCGGCGCCTCGGCGAGACCCTGAGCCGCGGAATCCGCCGCTGACAAGGTCACATATCCGCCGACAAGCGGGGACGGCCAGGTTTGAGCCAGCTCTTGAACGCGCAGCGTCGCCAGGTCGGCACCGTACGAGGAGGCCTCCGCGGACTTGTCCGGGGCCAGGAACACGCCGACGATGTCCTGCGTGCCCGACGGCGGCGTCGGCGCCGTCGAGCCCGGCTCGACGGCACCGCGCACGACGGCGATGACGCGGTCGTCGGACATCCGGAACGCCGTCGTCACGCGCAGGAGGGCGCAGTCCACTGCGTCGCCAGACGATCCGCGGCAGGGCTTCCCACCGTTGTCGATGCCCACGAGGGCCTGGTAGTCGGGCAGGTAGGTTCCGCTGAGCGTGACCCGCCGGGCGTACACATCCGCGACCGCACCGTCGGCCGACACCTGATCGGCCAGCGGGACGGGTGCCTGCGCGGCCCGCTCGGCCGAGACGTCGCGCGTCGACTCCTCGTAGGACGACATCTGCCACAGCCCCAGCAGGAGCATCACCCCGGCGACGACGAGGCTGGCGAGGATCGCGAGCGTCTGCTTGACGCGGATGGACATGTCAACCAGCGGATTGGGCGAGGTCGACCAGCTTGGCGAAGACCTCGCCCAATCCGCGGTCGGCGGCCTCGAAGGCCAGCGGGGCCAGCGACGTCTCGGTCATCCCCGGCGCCACGTTGCCCTCGATGAACACGGGGCGGCCGTCGGAGACGATCAGGTCGAAGCGGGAGAGGTGCCGCAGACCGAGGGCCTTGTGGGCCGCGACGGCGAGCTCGCCGGCGGCGTCCAGGACGTCGTCGGGCAGCTCGGCGGGGGTGACGAAACGGGTGGCTCCGGCGGTGTAGCGGGACTCGTAGTCGTACACGCCGGATAGCGGGCGGATCTCGACCGCCGGCAGCGCGACCGGGCCGTCGCCGTCGTCCAGCACCGTCACGGCGATCTCCACGCCGTCGACATACGACTCGACGACGGCCACCGGCCCGTAGGCGTAGGCGGCGACGAGCGCGGAGGGCAGTTCGCCCGGCTCCGTCACCTTGGTCACGCCCAGCGCCGAACCGCTGCGGGCGGGCTTCACGATCAACGGGTACCCGACCTGCCCGCCGAGCCCGTCCATCAGCGCCTGGGCGCCGAGGTCGCGGAAGATGTCGTGCGGCAGCGCGACCTGGCGCGGGGTCTCGATGCCCGCGGCGCGGATCACCGGGGTGGCCACGGACTTGTCGAAGGTCAAGCGAGAGGCGGCGCCGCCGGGACCGACGAACGGCACCCCGAGCACGCCCAGTACCTCGCGGAGCGCGCCGTCCTCGCCGAGGCCGCCGTGCAGCATGGGGACGACGACGGGGTTCGGGGTGCGCTGAAGCAGGCCGACCAGGTCGGCGTTGACGTCGGTCTCGACGACCTCGCGGCCGATGTCGCGGAGGGCCTGCGCCACCCGTCGGCCGGAGCGCAGCGACACGTCCCGCTCGTGGCTCAATCCACCTGCGATCACGATGATGGTCATGATTCCTCCTTGTCAGGCGAGGTTAGCGCTGGGGCCGGGGCGGTTGTCGTGCAGGGTCGGCGAGTGATGCACACCGAAGGTGTTCATGACCTCGAGCTCGCGGCGGACGACCTCGGCGAAGCGCCGCACGCCCACCTCGATCCGGTCCGGCGGCGGGAAGCAGAACGACAGCCGCACGTTGCGGGCGCCCTGGCCGTCGGCGTAGAACGCGGGGCCGGGGACGAATGCCACGCGCGCGTTGACGCCGCGGGGGAGCATGGCCTGCGAGTCGAGACCCTCCGGCAGAGTCACCCAGACGAAGAACCCGCCCGCCGGGTGCGTCCACGTCGTGCCCGCGGGCATCTCGTCGGCCAGCGCGCGCAGCATCGCGTCGCGGCGCTCGCGATACATGTCCTTGAAGACCGTGATCTGGCCCTTCCAGTCGTGATTGGCCAGGTAGTTCGCGATGGCGAACTGGCTGAACACGGGCGGGCACAGCGTCGCCGACTCCTGCGCGAGCACCAGCTTCTCGCGCACGGCGTGCGGGGCCAGCACCCAGCCGACGCGGAAGCCCGGCGCGAACGTCTTCGAGAACGAGCCGAGGTAGACGACGTTCTCCTCGACCGAGCGCATCGCGGGAACCGGGTCGGCGTCCAGGGACAGCAGGCCGTACGGGTTGTCCTCGACGACGATGACGCCCTCGGCCTCGCACGCGGCGAGCACCTCGAGGCGCCGCTCCCACGGCTGGGTCACGCCGGACGGGTTGTTGTAGTTGGGGATGGTGTAGAGGAACTTCACCCTCTTCCCCTCGGCCTTGAGCCGGGCCGCGGTCTCGCGCAGCGCCACCGGGTCGATGCCGTTCTCGTCGGACGGCACGTGCACCACCTCGGCCTGGTAGCTGAGGAACGTGCCCAGCGCGCCCACGTACGACGGCGACTCCGCGAGGATCACGTCGCCCGGGTTGCAGAAGATCCGTGTGACGAGGTCCAGTCCCTGCTGCGATCCCGCCGTGATGGTGATGTCGTCCGGGTGCGCGTGGATGCCCTCCAGCGCCATGACGTCGATGATGCGCTCCCGCAGCTCCGGCTCGCCCTGGCCGGAGCCGTACTGCATGACCTGCATGCCGTTGGTCGCGATCATCTGCTCCAACGAGCCCGCGATCTCCGGCAGCGGCAGGTCCTTGATGTTCGGCATGCCACCGGCCAACGACACGATCTCCGGACGGTTGGCGACGGCGAACAGAGCTCGGACGGCGGAGACCCGCATGCCGTTGGTGCGCTCTGAATAGCTGTCGACGAACCGGTCGAGCCGGGTGTCGTGTCGGTGTAGCTCGGTCACTGTCCTTGCCTTTGGCTTCGGAGCGCGCGGCTTTCTGTCGCGCGCCGGTGGGTTCAGACTAGTGCCCAGGCCAACCCGCACCGCGGATGGATCTCTCCATGCGTCGTGTCGCGGCCTCTAAGGGATCCGGAAGCAGCGAGGTCTACGGGGTCAGCGCGGTGGTGAAGTCCGTGAGGTGGGTGCGCACGTCCTCCTCGTCGGCGTCCGTGATCGACACGACGAGGATGCCGGTGTTCTCGACGACCTTCCCGCAGGCCGGGCGCGTCGTGTCGG
>DAONOU010000105.1:0-8274 GCA_035409265.1 Arachnia sp.
CTCCGGCCCGACCTCCCCTGGCTGTTCGCGTTGCCGGTGGTCGCCGCGTACGTCCTCGTCCTCCTCGCGGCCACGCCGACGGGGCGCGACGCCGCGGGCAAGCTGTCGCGGCAGGGCGCGTTCCAGGCGTCTCGCGCCGCGTCCGGCGTCGCCATGGGCGCGGTGGCCGCCGGGCTGGCCTTCGTGCTGGCGCTGGCGGTCCCCGTCGGCGATCCCCGGAACTGGGGCGACGAGGGACCCGACGGCCCCATCCAGCTGGGCGACCCGACGGTGCAACTGGACCGCGACCTCCGCCGCCCCACGGACGTGAAGGTCCTCACCTACTCCTCCAGCGACGGCAGGCCGCTGTACCTGCGCACCGTCGCGCTGCCGCTGCTCACCACGGGCGGCGCGAAGCTCGTGCCCATGGAGCTGCACCGCTCGGGGCTGGAGCGCGCGCACGACTTCCCCGGCGAGCGGGTCGAGGCCGACGTCACCATGTCGTCGCCGTCGGAGTACCTCCCGGTGCCCTTCGCGCCGACCCAGATCCGCGCCGACGGAACCTGGAGCTACGACCTGCAGACCCTCAGCATCGTCGCCACCGGCGACAACCGCGCGGACCAGACGGTCGGCCTCGACTACCGCGTGACCTCCAACGTGCCCTCCGCGACGCGGGAGACCATCGCGGCCGCGGGGGCCGGCTCCGGGGTCGATCCGCTGACCACGGATGTTCCCTCCGGCCTCGACAGGGAGGTCCTCCGCCTCACCGAGCAGGTGACGGAGGGGACCTCGACGGCGGGCGAGGCGGCCCTGGAGATCCAGCGCTTCCTGCGCTCCGAGGCCTTCGAATACTCGTTCTCTGCGCCCGCCTCCACGGGCATGGACGCGCTCAGCGCCTTCCTGCTCAGCAGCCGCAAGGGCTACTGCATCCACTTCGCGGCCGCGATGGTCACGATGGCGAGGATCGAGGGCATTCCCGCGCGGATGGCGGTCGGGTTCACGCCCGGCGAGCGGCAGGAGGACGGCAGCTACGAGGTGACGGCGCACGACGCGCACGCGTGGCCCGAGCTGTTCCTCGACGGCCTGGGCTGGGTGCCGTTCGAGCCGACCCCGGCCTACGCGGGCAACCCTGAGGTCACCGATCCCGCGGGTCCTCAGCCGACAGAGACGCCGTCGGCCACGCCCAGCGCGACGCCGACGGACGCGGAGCCGGAGCTCCCCACCGAGACCCCCTCCCCCACGACGACGGCGGCCCCACCGACCACGCCGGGCGGGGGCGCAGGCGGCGTGGCGCTCGGCTGGCTGCTCCCCGTGGTGATCGTGCTCGCCGTGGGCGCGGCCCCTGGCGTCGTCCGCGCGGTGCAGCGCAGGGCCCGGCTGCGGCCCGGCCAGCCCGCCGAGGATGCGGCCGACGCCGCGTGGCGCGAGGTGCGCGCGCTCTTCGCCGACTACCGCCTCGACTGGCCGGAGGGCTCCCCCGGGCCCGCGGCCGCCGTGGCGGGACCGGAGCTCCCCGCGCAGGGGGCCGCGGCTCTCGCCGCCGTCGCCGAGACCGTGGAGCGCAGCCGTTTCGCCCGGGGAGAGACGGCGACGGCACAGATCGCGGTGCAGGTGAGGGCGCTGCGGGTCGCCCTCGACCGGGCGGCCGAGCCGCGCGGCCGGATTCTCGCGCGCGCCCTCCCGTTCTCGCTACTCTCCAGGTGATACAAGGGGTTGCTCCCCGGCATAGAATGCAGGTAATCGAAGGGAGAAGCCATGGCGCTTTCTGAGCAGGAACGCAAGCTGCTCGAGCAGCTCGAGGCGTCCCTGATGGCCGAGGACCCGAAGCTGGCGGACACGCTGAGCGGCAACGCGGAGGTGCGCGTCCACCGTCGCCGCGCGGCGTTCGCCGGGCTCGGCTTCATCGTCGGCATCGCCGTCCTGCTCGGCGGCGTGCAGTTCCATCCCGTGGTCAGCGTCGTGGGCTTCCTGCTGATGCTCGCGTCCGCGCTCGTCGGCATCAGCTCGTGGCGCCGCGTGGGCGACGACGAGTCCGGCATCGGCCGTAACCGTCCGTCCGCGCCGCGCCCCACCACGGACCACGCCAGCGACTTCATGGAACGCCTGGAGGAACGCTGGCGCCGCCGCCAAGAGGGCGACGACAAGGGCTGACCGGGCCCACCGCATGCTGATCGTCCGCGGGGCGACGCCGTCCGGCATGGCCGCCGCCGCGCGCCTCGCCCGCCTCGGCCACGACGTGACCCTGGTCACCGAAGGTAACGCCCTCGGCGACGGCTGGGCCGACGACGGCCCCCTCCTCCTCCCCGCCGCGTGGCGCGACCTCTTCAAGAAGTCCGGCGCGCACCTCGTCACCGTCCTCAACGCCGCGGGGCTCGAGCTCGTGGCCGCGCCGCCCGTCGAGCACGCGCTCCCCGACGGCGCGAGGTTCGCGCTGCCCGCCGAGCGCGGGGCCCAGTTCCGCGCCATCGCCGCCGCCTTCGGCGAGGACGAGGCCGCCCGCTGGCGCGGCCTGATCGACGACCTCGACGACGTCTGGGCCGCCTTCCGGCGCCACGCGCTGGAGGGCACCGCCCCCGTCGAGACGCCCGGGCAGCGCGCCGCGCTGTGGCTCGACCGCACCGTCGGCGAGGTGGCCGCGCGGCTCCGCGGCCCCCTCGCCGGGCTCGTGCTCGCCCAGGCCGAGTCTCCCGAGGCGCCGGCGCTGCTCGCGCTGCCGCTGTCGGTCGAGCGGACGTTCGGGCGCTGGCAGCTGGTCGACGCCGACGGGGCGCCCCAGCCGTCGACCCGTCTCGTCGGGCTGCTCGCCGACCGGCTGGCCGAGCGCGGGGTCGTCATCGCCGAGGAGGCCGAGGGCGCGGTCGACATCGACGCCCTGCCGCCCGCGGGATGGCGGGGCCGCACCGCCTCTGCCGAGGACTGGCTGGCCCGAATCCCTATCGTCGGCGAAGGAGGAGCGCTGCGCGCCTCCGCCGCCTCTCCCGCCGGGCCGGAGCCTTGGGCGCAGCTGGGCAGCGCGGCGCTCGCCGTGTACGCCCTGCACGAGCGGCTGACCGGCGAGGACCCCCGCCCCCGCAACGTCGACTTCCGGCTGCCGCGGCTGCCGCGCGGCTAGCGCCGGCGGAGCCTCCGCCAGGCCACCAGTGCGGCCGCGGCCGCGAGAACCCCGACGACCGCGAGGTCCGGCACGCCGTCGGCGACTCCTCGCAACCATCCCTCGACCGCGGCCTGCGCGGAGGCATCGAGCAGCCCGCCCAGCGACGCCGTCGCGTCCGTGACGAGGAACAGCACGCCGATGGCGACGAAGAGCGCGCCGGAGACGACCTGGAACCAGGTCGTGGTGAACGGGCCGATCGCCAGCCGGCGGGGGCGGGCGCGCTCGCCGAGGCGCAGGCGCTCCCAGGCAACGGCGAGCACCAGCAGCGGGACGACCATGCCCAGCGCGAAGAACGCGAGCAGCACCGCGCCGTAGGCGGGGCTGCCCCCGACCGCCGCGACGGTCAGCACCGCCCCGAGCAGAGGCCCGGTGCAGGCGCCTGCGAGGCCATAGGTCGCGCCGAGCAGCACGGCGCCGACGCGGCCGCGCGGGTCGCCGCGGCGCTCCACCCCGGGGATGCGGAACGGAACTCCCAGCGCCTGGACGAGGCCGAACGCGATGAGCACGACCCCTCCGACGAGCGCGAGGACGTCGCGGTGCACCGTCACCAGCGACCCCAGCGCGCCGGCGCCCAGCCCGAGCGGCACGAGCGCGAGCAGCAGCCCGAGGTAGAAGAGGCCGGTGCGGCCGAGCAGTCTCGCCCGGTCGTCACCGAACGCGTACGCGAAGAAGGCGGGAAGCAGCAGCGCGGCGCAGGGGCTGAGGATGGCCGCCATGCCGCCGAGGAAAGCCCCGCCGTAGCCGATCAGCATCAGGAGTGGAGCGCGGCCTGCTCCGCGATGACCTGCTGGAACACCTCGAGCGGCTGCGCGCCGGCCAGGAACTCGGTGCCGATGACGAACGCGGGCGTGCTCGTCAGGCCGAGCTGCTGCGCCTCGAGGCTGTCGGCCTGAACGGCCGCCGCGTGCGCGGGGTCGGCCCAGTCGGTCGTGAACTGATCGAGGTCGAGGCCCAGGTCGGTCACGATGCCGTGCACGAGGTCGTCGGGGATGTCGGGGTGGCCCTGGTTCGGCAGCGCGACGAACAGCGCGTGCTGGAACGCGAAGTAGGCGCCCTGCTCGCCCGCGGCCCGGGCGGCGGTCGCGGCCTTGATCGACTCGTCGCCGAAGATGGCGAGGTCGCGGAACTCGACCCGCAACGTCCCGTCGTCGATCAGCGGCTGGAGCTGGGGAAGGGTCTCCTCCGCCCACACGGAGCAGAAGGGGCAGCGGTAGTCGGCCCACTCGGTGAGCACCACGGGAGCGTCGACCGCGCCCAGGGCCAGCGGGTCGCTCGCCTCACGGCGCGGCAGCGAGAGCAGGAAGTCCTTGCGCGCCGCCTCCTCCGACGGGTCCGCCGTCGGGCCCGCAGGCGTCGTGGCGGATGCCGATGGCGCCGGGGCAGGGGCGGGACCGGCCTTCGGCGAGGCCTGCTGCTGGGAGAGAAGCGCGAGGAGCAGGACGATGACGGCGGCCATCACCACAACCAGCCACTTCGTCGCGTCCATCCGGGAGGCCTGCTTCTCGGTCATGTGTCACCACTCTGCCGTATGCCCCCATGGGTACCAAACCCGGCCCCCGCGAAGGGGTTCCTCCGGGAGGCGGTGGCGTGGGGCTAGACTTGACCGTCCGTCTGACTCCGGGGGAAACGCCACCTTGACTACTTCTCGCTCCGAGCAACTCCGCGAGATCGCGCTGGAACAGGCCCACGTCGACCGCGTGTATCGCTTCCTCGGCAGCGCGACGGCCAGCGCCAAGCAGCTCGCGCAGCAGGGCCGGGAGATCTTCCTCTCGGATCGCACGAACTTCCTTCGAGAGGAGGACAGCACCGCGCTGTTCGAGCGCGACGCGTTCGCCTACCAGGCCGCCCGACGCCTCGCCACCCTCGACGCCGAGCACGAGGGCCTCGTCTTCGGCCGGATCGACCTGACGGACCTCGAGACCCGCTACATCGGCCGCATCGGCGTGCGCGACGACGAGTACGAGCCCCTCGTGATCGACTGGCGCGCCCCCGCCGCCGAGCCGTTCTACCGCGCCACACCCGCGGCCCCCATGGAGGTGGTGCGACGGCGCGTGCTGCGCTGCCGCGACGACAAGGTGATCGGCCTCGAGGACGACCTGCTCGACTCGTCGACCCCGACCGACCTGCCGATCGTCGGCGAGGGCGCGCTCATGGCCTCGCTCAGCCGCGCCCGCGGGCGCACCATGCGCGACATCGTCGCCACCATCCAGGCCGAGCAGGACGAGGCCATCCGCGCCCCGTACCAGGGCGTGACGATCATCTCCGGCGGCCCGGGCACCGGCAAGACCGTCGTCGCGCTGCACCGCGCCGCCTACCTGCTCTACACGAACCGGGCGCGGCTGGAGAAGGGCGGCGTGCTCGTCGTCGGGCCGTCGTCGGTGTTCATGAACTACATCGAGCGCGTGCTGCCCAGCCTCGGCGAGGACTCCGTCTCGCTGAAGGCCATCGGCGCGGTGGCCGGCGACGTGCTCGGCGTCACCAGCGAGCGGATCGACGACGCCGCCGCGGCCACTGTCAAGGGGTCGCTGGGCATGCTGCGCGTGCTGCGCCGCCTCGTCCGCACCCCGCTGACCGACGACCCCGCGACTCGGCGCGTGCGCGTCACGGTCAAGGGTGAGGTGCTGGGGCTCGAGAGCCGCGAGCTGGACCGGATCCGCGACCAGGTGCTGTCGGCGACGAAGCTGAACCGGGGCCGCGCCATGGCGACCGACCTCGTCGCGCGGGCGCTCATCGCGAAGTTTCCCAGCGAGATCCCGATCGAGCCCGGCGAGCTCTCCGCGTTCGTCCGCGAGCACCCGAGCCTCGCGCAGTTCCTCTCGGCCTGGTGGCCGGCGCTCACCGCGACCCAGGCGCTGGCCCGCCTGGCCGACCCCGCCGTCGTCGACCGGGTGGCTCCGGAGCTGAGCCGAGCCGACCGGGCCGCGCTCGTCGACTCGTATGCCTGGCTCGACCACGGCCAGGCCGACCTCGCCCGCGGCTGGTCGGTCGCCGACGTCGCCCTGCTGGACGAGCTGGCCGCCATCCTCGGCCCCGCCCCGGAGGAGCGCGACCCGGAGATCGACCTGTTCCTCGAGACCGGCGGCGTCGCCGAGGTGCTGACCACCGCGGACCTGATGCGCCACGAGCGCGTCGTCGACCCCGACGACGACCCCCAGACGACCTACGCGCACATCCTGGTCGACGAGGGCCAGGACGTGACGCCGATGCAGTGGCGGATGCTGCGACGGCGCGGGCCCCAGTCGTCCTGGACCATCGTCGGCGACCCCGCGCAGAGCTCGTACCCCAACCAGGAGGAGACGACGCGCGCGCTCGACGAGCTGGTCGGCCGCGCCCCCCGCCGCACGTTCACGCTCAGCACCAACTACCGCTCCCCCAGCGAGGTGTTCGACTTCGCCGCGCGCGTCATCACCAAGGTGTTCCCCGACGCCGACCTCCCCCGCGCCGTGCGCACCACGGGCATCGAGCCGCTGCTGGCCTTCACCGACCGCGCGGGCTTCCACGACGCGCTGCGCGCGCACCTGCTGGAGCTGGCGGCGCAGGTCGGCGGCACCATCGGCGTGATCTGCCCGCCGTCGCTGAAGGCAGAGGTGCAGCTGTTCGCCATGCGCGACCCGCGCCTGGCCGCTTTCGAGGACCGGATCATCGTCGTCACCGCGCTACAGGCCAAGGGCCTGGAGTACGACGGCGTGCTGGTCGTCTCGCCGGACGCCATCGTCGCCGAAGCCCCCGGCGGCGCCCGCGTCCTCTACGTCGCGCTCACCCGCGCCACCCAGCGCATGGTGACGCTCGACGTCGACACCCAGGCCTGGCACGCCCTCCTCGCTCCCACCGCTCGTTGAGCCGCGCCCCGAGGAGCGCAGCGACGCAGGCGCGCGTCGAAATGTTCTGGCACCCGGTTCGTGGACTGAACCCCAGTCTGTGTGGGCAGTCCTGAGAGAGTTGCCGGGCGGCGCGTGCGGCGCCGGGGCGGCGTAGCGTGTCGCCTCCGCGCGCGGTGCGGGCTTTTTTCGAAGCGCCGCCCGGCAACTCTCTCAGGACTGCCTGGCGTGGGCTCGCGCTCGGCGCGGCAACCGTGGTCGCGACTGAGGTAGCGCGTCTGAACGGTCTACAGCGCCGTGGATCGCCTCATTGTGGCTGCAAACGTCCAGTTCGCGCCCGCGATGGCGTTTGCGTGTACGTCAGAGTCAGCATGCTGACTCTGACGTACACGTTGTTCGGCTTGACCGTGCGGATCGAACGTTTGCAGCCACGATGAAGCGACCCGCCTGGTGAGGTCGCTGCACGCCCTGGATCGCGCACTGGAAGGGAGTCAACGACAACCAGGCGCAGCGCATCTACCCACGCGGTCGAGGAGCGCGAGGACGTCGGCCCGCACCACCTATCGAACCGAGTGAGAGTATTTGCCAACATCGGGCCCGAACTGGCATGACCGTGCCAGCTGGGGTCCGACGCTGGTAAATACGCTCAGGCCTTTCCGAAGAGCCGGCTCCAGAAGCTGGGCTTGGCCTGCTCTGGCTCGTCGTCTTCTGCGGCGCCCGCATCCGACGCGGCACCGTCGTGGTCGTCCTCGGGCTCATCGACCTGGAGGTCGATGTGCACGGAGAGGAGAACACCGTCGGCGTCGTAGGCGCCGACCACCGGGTAATACCCGTCTCCCCAACCCGAGTGTGAAAGCACGACGTTCTCGCCGCCGGTTGCCAGCGGCATGACGACGTTCGCGGCACCGTCGACGTGGTGCTCGCCTGAGTCCATGAGAGCGAACCAGGAGTCGTCCCGGCCGGTGTCGAAGACGTCGTCGTACCAGGAGGTCGCCTCTCCAGGCATGCAGCGCGCGACGGCCTCGGCGTCGGCGAATCCCACCGTCCCCGCGTCGACGGGCACGCCGTAGTACTCGTCGTCGCTCTCCGGCGCCTCGCGCCCGTCCGGCACGAGGAACTCGACGCGCGCCACCGCACCCTCGGCCAGGCGCACGCTCAGGTAGGTCTCGCGCAGGTGGCTGCCGTTCTGCGCGTCGCTGACGTCTGCGATGGTGACCGCGACGGGGTAGTCACCCGGCGGGACAGCGAACACCAGCCCCTGCCCGAGCCCGACGAACGGGTCGCTGGCCTCCAGCCTCCCGCTCGGCACCCGGAGCGTCCCCA
>DAONOU010000106.1:0-8255 GCA_035409265.1 Arachnia sp.
GGCCGCTCCTCCGCCGCCGACTTGACCGGGGATATACCCCCGGGGGTATTATCTCGTCGAGACATCGACCGCGACCCCGCGTCGCCCATCTACCGAAAGAGGACCATCATGTGCCGACCCGTGGGATGCAAGATCTGCGGCAAGACGACCTGGGCGGGCTGCGGCCAGCACATCGCCTCCGTGAAGGCCGGCGTGCCCGCGGGCCAGTGGTGCGGAGGGACGCACACCCAGGCTCAGATCGACGCCGCGCGGGCCACCCAGGGCGGCGGGTTCTTCTCGAAGCTGCTGGGGCGCTAAGCCCAGATCCGGGCTAAGACTGGCCCGCCTGCTCGGCCGCGGAGAGCAGCAGCGCTCCGTGGTCGAGCTCTCCCCTACCGGTGGCGACCAGCGAGCGCACCCGCTGCGTCACCAGCGCGGTGACCTCCAGCGGCAGGCCCGCCTCCGCGGCCGCGCGCTCCACGAAGCCGAGGTCCTTCAGGTGCAGTGACGCCCGGAACCCGGGCGTGAAGTCCCCGGCGATCATGGCAGGGACCTTGCGCTCGATGACCGCGCTGCCCGCCATCCCCCCGCCGAGAACGCTCATGGCTACCGTGGGGTCGATGCCGTGGCCGCGCAGGAAGACGATGGCTTCGGCCGCCGCGGCCAGGTTCGCCGCGACGATCAGCTGATTCGCCGACTTCGTCACCTGGCCGGCGCCCTGCGCGCCGACGTGGACGACCGTCGTGCCCATGGCCTCGAGCATCGGCGCGGCCGCGGCGAACGTCTCCTCGTCGCCGCCGACCATGATCGAGAGGATGCCCGCGATCGCGCCGGACTCGCCGCCGCTGACGGGCGCGTCGAGGAACCGACGGCCCGACTCCCCCAGCCGCGCGCCGATCGCGCGCGCCGCGCCGGGCGCGATGGTGCTCATGTCGACGAAGATGGTGTGCTCCGCCGACCGCGCCACGGGGCCGTCGTCGGCGAAGAGCACCTCCTCGACCTGCGGGGAGTCCGGCACCACCGTGATGACGAAGTCGGGGCCGGGCGGTAGGTCGCCCAGCGCGTCGACGACGACGAGGCCGTCGCCGCGCGCCCGCTCCCTCGACCCCGGCGACGGGGTGAAGCTGACGACGTCGAAGCCGGCCTTGACCAGGTTTCTCGCCATGGGGCGTCCCATGACCCCGAGTCCGATGAGGTTGACCTTGTTGCTCATGGACCTCACCCTATTGGTTTCGGCCCGGGCACTCGGCTGGGGCCTCGTGGCCCGGCTCACCCGGCGGTTCTCAACCGATCGCGCTCACTTGCCGCGGCGGCGGCGCGACTTGCGCTCCCCGCCGTCGGACGGGGCCTGCGAGTCGACCGGCTCGTCGAAGCGCACGTACCCGGCGCCGTGGCAGTGCTCGCAGGGCTCCGTGAACGCCTCCTGCAGGCCGGTGCCGATGCGCTTGCGCGTCAGCTGCACCAAACCGAGGCTGGTGACCTCCGCCACCTGGTGGCGGGTGCGGTCGCGGCCGAGGCACTCGACGAGGCGGCGCAGCAGCAGCTCGCGGTTGCTGGGGAGCACCATGTCGATGAAGTCGATGACGATGATGCCGCCGAGGTCGCGCAGGCGCAGCTGGCGGACGATCTCCTCCGCAGCCTCCAGGTTGTTGCTCGTGACGGTGGCCTCAAGGTTGCCCGCGGAGCCGGTGAAGCGGCCGGTGTTGACGTCGACCACGGTCATGGCCTCGGTGCGGTCGATCACGAGCGAGCCGCCGGAGGGCAGGTAGACCTTGCGGTCGAGGGCCTTGGCGATCTGCTCGTCGACCTTGTACTCGGCGAAAAGGTCCTTGCCGTCGTCGCCCGCCTCGAAGCGCTCCACGCGCTCGGCGAGGTGGGGCGCGACGTGCGAGACGTAGGCGGAGATGGCGTCGAACGCGTCGTCCTGGCCGCCGTTGCCCTGCACGACGAGGTGCCCGAAGTCCTCGGTGAAGAGGTCGCGCACGATGCGCAGCGTGAGGTCGGGCTCCGCGTACAGCGCCTGCGGCGCGCCGCCCTGCTTCGACTTCTTCTCGATGACCTCCCACTGCGCCTTCAGCCGGTTGACGTCGCGGATCAGCTCGTCCTCCGATGCGCCCTCCGCGGCCGTCCGCACGATCACGGACTCGTCGTCGGAGATCAGCGTGCCGAGCACGGTGCGCAGGCGCTGCCGCTCGGTGTCGGGCAGCTTGCGGGAGATGCCGCTCAGGTGGCCGCCGGGCGAGTAGACGACGTAGCGGCCGGGCAGCGAGATGTGCGCCGTCAGACGCGCGCCCTTCGCTCCGACCGGGTCCTTGGTGACCTGGACGAGCACGGACTGCCCGGACTTCAGGACGTTCTCGACCTTGCGGTCCTCGCCGGTGACGCCGAACGTGGACCAGTCGACCTCGCCCGCGTACAACACGGCGTTGCGGCCACGGCCGATGTCGATGAACGCCGCCTCCATGCTGGGCAGCACGTTCTGGACCTTGCCGACGTAGATGTTGCCGATCAGCGACGTGGCCGACGCCTTGTCGACGTAGTGCTCGACGAGGATGTTGTCCTCGATCACCGCGAGCTGCGTGTAGTCCTCGCTCTGGCGGATCACCAGGCGGCGGTCGACGGACTCGCGGCGCGCGAGGAACTCGGCCTCGCTGAGGATGGGCGCCCGGCGGCGGCCCGCCGCGCGCGACTCCTTACGGCGCTGGCGCTTGGCCTCCATGCGGGTCGAGCCCTCGATGCCGGTGACCTCGTCTTCTGCCGAACCGGTGCCGTCGGACTCGCCGCGGCGGCGGCGCGTGCGGCGGCGACGACGGGTCGTGGAGGAGCCCTCCTCGGAGCCGTCCCCGCCCTCGGCCTGATCGTCGCCCGCGGGCTGCTCGTCGCCGCTCTCGTCGTCCGAGTCCTCGTCGCCGGAGCTGTCGTCGTCGGAGTCCTCGTCGCGTCCCCCGCGACGGCGGCGTCGTCCCCCGCGACGGCGACGGCGGCGCGACGGCCGGTCGTCGTCCTGGGAGTCGTCGTCCGAGTCGTCGGACTCGCCGTCCTCGGCCCCTTCGTCGTCGGCGTTCTCCGACTCCTCGGCGGCCTCCTCCGCGCCCTCCTCGAGGGTCTCGTCTTCCGCGGGGGCTTCGTCCTCGTCCCGGTCCTCGGCGGGCTCATCGGAGGCGATGGCGCCGGCGAGCGCCGCGAGCTCCGCCTGGCGGGCCTCGGTGGTCATGAAGGGATCCGCCAGGACGGCCTTGCGGGCCTCGGCCAGCTTCTCGGCCTCGCGCAGGCGGTCGCCGATGGGGTCGTCGGACGACTCGACCGGCGCGGGCGCGGCGGCCTTGCGGGTGGCGCGGCGGCGCGCGGGCTTCTTCGGCTCCTCCGCTGGCGCCTCTTCGGCGACGGGGGCATCGGCGACGGCATCGACGACGGCCGCGGGCTCGGCCGGGGCCTCGTCGGCGGACTCGGGGGTGGCAACCTTGCGGCGCCGCGTGGTCGCCGGCTCGCCGACCTTGGTGCTGGCCCGGCGGCGCTTGGGGGTGAGGGGTGCGGCGGGCTCCGGCTCGACGACGCTGGCGTCCACGACGACGTCCGGGGCGGCCTCGATGGCCGGGGCGACGGGAGCGGGGTCGATCGCGGGCGTGACCGGGGCGGGATCGATGGCCGCCGCGGCGGGGGCGGCGGCGATGGCGGGCGGATCCACCTTCGCGGGGGCGCCGGCCGGGCGGGACGCGGCGCGGCGGCGGCGCGGGGCGGCGGGCGCCTTCTCGGTGGGGGTGTTTTCGGTACCGGAATCGGTGTCGAGCATCTTCGGCTCCTAACGCGCAATGCGCGGACGGGCACGGCGAACCGTGCGCTAAGACTGTGGTCGACCGCGGGACGTGAGCAGTCGCGGCAGACTTGCCGCGGTGCAGCTCGCCGCACCCGGGTGGCACCGGCGGCGCCGTGACCTAATCGTTATTATCGCACAGCTCGACAAACAACGGTGTGATTTCCGTCAGGAGCGAAGCGGGTCGCCGATCTTTCCGTCGACGAGCGGCCCCTGGACGAGCCTCGTCAGGAGCGCCCGCACGGGCACGCGGTCGTCGAGCTGGCGCAACGCCGCGAGCACATCGTCGGGGCGCACGAGCGGCGCCTGATGCAGCGACCGGAGCTGAGCCGAGTCGTCGGCCGTCACTGTCAGCTCCAACACCGCGGGGCGGACGTCGAACGCGCGCATCCCGCCCTTGGTCATGCGCTCGACGATCAGCTCCTCGCGCGCCAGGAGGGCGGCGACGGCGGCGGCCAGCACCCCCGGTTCCGCGCCGTCGAGCCGCAGGACCCACTCCGAGGCCTGGAGGAGCTCGCCGAGCGCCTCGCGCCGCGCCACGGCGATGTCGAGGACGACGAATCCGTTCGGCAGCACCTCGTTCAGGGCCGCCTGCACCTTCGTCGGGTCGCACACCTCGCTCAGGCCGAGCTCGACGTACTCGGCCTCGGAGGCCGCCGACGTCGGCGCCGCGTTGGCGTAGGAGATGCGGGGGTGGGGCGAGAAGCCGGAGGAGTAGGCCATGGGGATCTCGGCGCGACGCAGCGCCCGCTCGAGCGCGCGGCCGAAGTCGCGGTGCGACGTGAATCGCGCGGGCCCGCGCTTCGCGTAGCGGAGGCGGAGCTTCTGCGCAGGGGGTGCCTGCTGGACCGGCGGCTGTCGATTACCCACGGCGTGCAGTGTAAGGGAGAGCGGGGCGGAGTAGGGTGGCCGGGCCCGACCGAACCCTGGGAGTGAGAGACGTGGAGTCCCTGAAGCGCTGGTGGCCGTTGGTGGCGATCCTCGCCCTCGCCTTCAACCTGCGGCCCGTCGCCGTGGCGATCGGGCCGGTGCTCGCGGAGATCTCCGCCGACATCGGGCTCGACGGCGTGACCGCCGGCCTGCTCACCTCGCTTCCCACCCTCTGCTTCGCGGCGTTCGGCGCGCTCGCGCCGTGGGTCTCGCAGCGGATCGGGGTGGTGCCCACCGTCGGCCTCGCGCTGGCCGCGCTGCTCGCGGGGCAGGTCGGGCGCCTGCTGACGCACTCCCCCGGCCCCTTCCTCGCCCTCTCCGCGCTGGCGCTTGCCGGCATGGCGCTGGCCAACGTCCTGATGCCGACCCTCGTCCGGCTGCACTACCCGCACCGCGTCGGCACGGCCACCGCGCTCTACTCGTTGACCCTCACCCTCGGCGTGACCATGGCCAGCGCGGCCACCGTGCCGATCGCCCAGCAGCTCGGGGGCTGGCGCGCCGCTCTCGGGGTCTGGATCGCCGGCGGGCTCGCCGCGCTGGTCGTCTGGGCACCGCTGCTGCTCGCCGGCGCGCGCGGCGCCACCGCCAAGGGGGCTCGGGTGTCGCTCGGGCGGGTCGCGCGCACGCCGCTCGGTTGGGCGCTCGCCATCTTCTTCGGCATCCAGTCCGCGCAGGCCTACTCGATCTTCGGGTGGCTCCCGTCCGTCTACCGCTCGGCCGGGCTCAGCGAGATCGACGCCGGGTACATGCTGGGGATCGCCACGGGGGTAGGCATCCTGCCCGCGTTCGTGGTGCCGGTGCTCGCGGCTCGCCTGCGGCACCCCAGCCGCCTGTTCCTCACGATCATGGCGTTCCTCGTCGCCGGGTACGTCGGGCTCATGCTCGCGCCGTCGTCCACGCCCTGGCTGTGGGCCGCCCTCCTGGCCCTGGGCCAGGCCTCCTTCCCGCTGATCCTCGCGCTGTTCGGCATCCGCGCCCGCACGCCCGGGGCCACGGCGGCGCTCAGCGGGTTCGCGCAGTCGGTCGGATACGCGATCGCCGCCCTGGGCCCGATGTCGTTCGGGGTGCTGCACGGGGCGACGGGCTCGTGGACGGCGTCGATCTCGCTCCAGCTCGCGCTCTGCGTGCCGATGGTCGTCGCGGGGCTGTACGCCTGCCGCCCGCTGTTGATCGAGGACCAGCTGGAGCGCGTGGGCTGACCCCCGCGGTCAGCGCTTCTTGTAGAGCTTCTTGCTCTGGTAGACCGGCTCGCTCGTCACCTGCACGCCGAGGTTGCGGAAGATCCCTTCGTCGACGGAGCCGAGGATCACCGTCGTGTGCACGTCGCAGCCGCGCAGGTGCTGCAGCTCGGCGAGAGCGCGGCGGGCGTTCTCGTCGTGCGTGGCGCTGACAGAGAGAGCGATCAGCACCTCGTCGGTGTGCAGGCGCGGGTTGGCGCTGCCGAGGTGCTCGGTCTTGAGGGTCTGGATCGGCGCGATCGACTCGGGCGCGAGCAGCCGCAGCTCCGGGTCGATGCCGGCGAGCGCCTTCAGGGCGTCGAGCAGCATGGCGGCGCAGGAGCCGAGCAGCGGCGAGGTCTTGCCCGTGATGATGCGGCCGTCGGCGAGCTGGATGGCGGCGGCCGGCGCCTTGGTGCGGCGCTGGACGTCGAGCGCGGGGACGACGACGGGGCGGTCCTCCCGGGTGACGCCGAGGTGGCTCATGGTCAACGCGATGCGGTCCGAGACGGTCGGCTCCAGCTGGTCGCGCTGCTCGGCCACGAGGGCCTTGAAGTAGCGGCGGACGATCTCCTGCCGCGACGCCTCGCGGCACACCTCGTCGTCGGAGATGCACACGCCCGCCATGTTGACGCCCATGTCGGTGGGCGACTGGTAGGGCGAGCTGCCCGTCAGGCGCTCGAACAGCAGCTTGAGGACGGGGAACACCTCGACGTCGCGGTTGTAGTTGACGACCTGCTCGCCGTAGGCGGCGAGGTGGTAGGGGTCGATCATGTTGACGTCGTCGAGGTCGGCGGTGGCGGCCTCGTAGGCGAGGTTGACGGGGTGGTCGAGCGGCAGGTTCCAGATCGGGAAGGTCTCGTACTTGGCGTAGCCGGAGCTGATCCCGCGCTGGTGGTCGTGGTACAGCTGCGAGAGGCAGGTGGCCATCTTCCCGCTGCCCGGGCCCGGGGCCGTGACGACGATGAGGTCGCGCTCGGTCTCGATGTACTCGTTGCGGCCGTAACCGGCGTCGCTGACGACGAGGTTGACGTCGTTCGGGTACCCCTTGATCGGGTAGTGCCGGTAGACCTTGACGCCGAGGCGTTCCAGCTTGCGCTTGAACGCGCGGGCCTGGCGGTGCTCGTCGGTCATCTGGGTGATGACGACGCTCCCGACGAACAGGCCGTAGGAGCGGAACTCGTCGATCAGCCGCAGGACGTCGGACTCGTAGGAGATGTTGAGATCGGCCCGGACCTTGTTGCGCGCGAGGTCGTGCGCGGAGACGGCGACGACGACCTCCACCTCGTCCTTGAGCGTCTCCAGCATCCGGATCTTGAGGTCCGGCGAGAACCCGGGCAGCACCCTCGACGCGTGGTGGTCGTCGAACAGCTTGCCGCCGAACTCGAGGTACAGCTTGCCGCCGAAACGCCGGCGCCGCTCGTCGATGTGTTCGGACTGGAGTTGCAGGTACCGCTCGCGATCAAAACCAAGGTCAGCCACGGGCGCCCAGCCTACCTGCTGGCGAGGTCCACCTTGGCCACCGTCAGGGGCAGCAGCTGCCGGCCCGTCGGGCCGATCTGGATCTCGGTGTTCATCTCCGGGCAGACGCCGCAGTCGTAGCAGGGCGTCCAGCGGCAGTCCTCGACCTCCCGCTCGTCGACGGCGTCCTGCCAGTCCTCCCACAGCCAGTCGCGGTCGAGGCCCGCGTCGAGGTGGTCCCAGGGCAGGACCTCCTCGTAGCCGCGCTCGCGGACGGTGAACCAGTCGAGGTCGATGCCGAACCGGGCCAACTCCTCGTCGGCCACCGTCGTCCAGCGCTCGTAGCTGAAGTGCTCGCTCCAGCCGTCGAACTTGCCGCCCTCGCGCCAGACGCGCTCGATGACGCGGCCGACGCGCCGATCGCCGCGCGACAGCAGGCCCTCGACGATGCCCGGCTTGCCGTCGTGGTAGCGCAGGCCGATGGCCTTGCCGTAGTTGCGATCCTGCCGGATGGCGTCCTTCAGCAGCATGAGGCGGCTGTCGATGGTCTCGGCGCTGGCCTGCGCCGCCCACTGGAACGGGGTGTGCGGCTTGGGCACGAACCCGCCGATGGAGACGGTGCAGCGGATGTCGCGGGTGCCGGAGACCCGGCGGCCGGTCTCGATGACGCGCGTGGCCAGCGCGGCGATGGCGAGCACGTCCTCGTCGGTCTCGGTGGGCAGGCCGCACATGAAGTACAGCTTCACCTGGCGCCAGCCCGACGAGAACGCGGCGGCGACCGTGTTGATGAGGTCGTCCTCGGTGACCATCTTGTTGATCACCTTGCGCATCCGCTCGGAGCCGCCCTCGGGCGCGAA
>DAONOU010000107.1:0-8175 GCA_035409265.1 Arachnia sp.
CCCCGCCGACGACCGGCTCGCCGCGCGCGCGGCCGAGGCCCGCGCCACGCGCACCCTCCCCGTCGAACAAGGAGAGACCCCGTGATGTCCCACTACTTCCACACGCCCGACGAGCCGCTCGTCACGCACGAGTTCACGGCGACGGTGTTCGGGCGCGAGCTCACCTTCACCGCCGCCCCCGGCGTGTTCTCGGGGCACCGGCTCGATCTCGGCACCTCGGTTCTCCTGCGCAGCGTCGAGCCGCCCGCGACCGGACACGTGCTCGACCTGGGCTGCGGCGTCGGCACCATCGCCGTCGGCCTGGCCGTCGCCTCGCCCGGCATCACCGTCGACGCCGTGGACGTCAACGAGCGCGCGGTCGAGCTCACGGCCCTCAACGCCGCCGATCACGGCGTCGGCGACCGCGTGTTCGCGTGCCTCCCCGACGTGGTGCCCGCCGACGTGCGCTTCGACGAGATCTGGTCCAACCCGCCGATCAGGATCGGGAAGCTCGCGCTCCACGAGCTGCTCCTCACCTGGCTCCCCCGGCTTCGCCCGGGCGGCGCCGCCTACCTCGTCGTCGGCAAGAATCTCGGCGGCGACTCGCTTCACCGCTGGCTCACCGACCAGGGCTACCCAACCGACCGCATCGCCTCCGCGAAGGGGTTCCGCGTCCTGCGCGCGTCGAGAAGTTGAAACAGCAACTACATATCCGGACTACGATGGGTCGAGTCAGCGCGCTGGACGGCGCGAGTCTCTCCTGAAGGAGTCAGCAATGACCTACACCCTCCCCGATCTCGACTACGACTACGGCGCACTCGCGCCGCACATCGCCCCGGAGATCATGGAGCTGCACCACAGCAAGCACCATGCGGCCTACGTCGCCGGCGCGAACGCCGCGCTCGAGCAGCTGGCCGCCGCCCGCGACAAGGGCGAGTTCGGCGCGATCCCCAAGCTCGAGAAGGACCTGGCCTTCCACCTCGGCGGCCACATCAACCACTCGGTGTTCTGGAAGAACATGTCGCCCGACGGCGGCGGCGAGCCCGACGGCGACGTCGCGGCGGCGATCGACGAGTACTTCGGCTCCTTCGCCGGGTTCAAGGGCCAGTTCAACGCCGCGGCCAACAGCATCCAGGGCTCCGGCTGGTCGATGCTCGTCTGGGACACCCTCGGCCAGCGCCTGAACATCAACCAGCTGTTCGACCAGCAGGGCAACCTGCCCGTCGGCCAGCTGCCCATCCTGCAGCTCGACATGTGGGAGCACGCCTTCTACCTGCAGTACAAGAACGTGAAGGGCGACTACGTCACCGCGTGGTGGAACGTCGTGAACTGGGCCGACGTCGCGGCCCGCTTCGCCGCAGCCAAGGCCTCGGGCATCAGCTACTGACACAATTCGCCGACATCGCGGCCCAACTGGCACCCACGTGCCAGTTGGGCCGCGATGTTGGTAGATCCTTGCAGTCGGTCATTCCGACCCGGCTGTGATCGCCGCCTCCCAGACCCGCCCGGCCACGTCCTGGCCGAAGCGAGGCTCGACATGGCTGCCGTCGGGGCGTAGCAGCGCGCCGTCGACGAGGTCGTCGCAGGACGACGGCGACCGCGGCTCCGGCGGCTCAGGGTCGGCGCACAGCAGCGGGTCCAACCGGAAGGTGCGCACCCGGTCGTCCGACTCCGCGACCCTCGCGACGAGGTCGTTCCACCGTCGGCGGTACTCGTCGTGATTCATCATCAGGTCGTACAGCGGGTGGCAGCCCTCCGCGTTGCAGCGCGTCGACATCCCCAACCCCGGCCGCTCCGTCTGGGCGATCACCAGGGTCGCGCCCGTGGCGGTCAGGCGGTCTACGGTGGCGCGCAGGTCGCGCTCCTGGGCAGACCAGAACGCCTCCTCCTCCGGGCCGACGACGCGGCCGTCGACCCAGCGCTGATGAATCTCGTACCGCGACCACCAGACCACGATCCCGGGGCGGACCACGCGCAGGCGCTCGTCCTGGATGCCTGCCATCACGCGGCAGTCGCCCCGGCCCTCGTGGTCGGGCATGAGGTACTCCTGCAACTCGATGGCCATCGGCGGACAGCCGCCCCGGGCCGCGCCGTCGACGACCATTCCCTCCGCCCGCGCCGCGGCATCGAAGGAGTCCATGAGCCGGAACGGCACCGAGTCGCCGACGACGAGGACCGCGGGCCTTCCGCCGGTGAGCGGGGCCAGGCGCAGCGCCGTCGACCAGCCGACGACGACCGCGGTGACGAGCGCCGCCGAACCCAGCACCCGGCGCGGCGTCAACCATGGCGAGACCCGTCCGCGACGGATCGGCTGCTCGACGAGATGGTAGGACGCCACGGCGCACGCGAGCGTCGCGGCGAGAGCGACGGCCGCCGGTCCCGGCCGGAACTCCTCGCGGTGCGCGACGCCCAACCACACGCTCCACGGCCAGTGCCAGATATAGAGGCCGTAGGAGATCCTCCCGAGGTAGGCCACCGGCGCCCAGCCCAGGGCGCGCGCGACGGCCGTCCCCGGCCCGGCGAGCAGGCCCGCGATCAGGGCGGCGACGGCGAGGCTCAACGCCAGCGCGCCGCCGCGGAAGTAGAAGGGGCTCGGCCCCGCGAGGAAGGGCAGCGTCGCCGCCGCGCCCGCCACCCCGACGGCGGCGAGCACCCGTGCGCGGCGCGCACACCAGTCCCTCGCCGCGGTCCGGCTCAACGCGATCGCGAGCAGCGCTCCCAGCAGCGGCTCGAACGCCTTGGCGTCGGTGCCCATGTAGGCGCGGTCCGGGGAGGCCGGGTCGTAGAGCAGGGCGAGCGCCAGCGCCGACGCCACGATCAGCAGGACGGCGAGCGCCCCCAGCCACGCCACCGACCGATCGGCGCGCCCCGCCCTGCGGGCCAGCACCGCCGTCGCCCCGATCAGCAGCGGCCAGGCGAAGTAGAACTGCTCCTCGACGGCGAGCGACCACATGTGCAGCAGGAGCGACGGCGTGCCGTCGGAGGCGAAGTAACTGCCCGACCCCATGAAGTGCCAGTTGCCGACGTACAGCGCGGTCCAGAACACGTCCCAGGAGGCCGCCGCGCGCCGGTGCAACGGCAGGAGATACGTCGCGTAGGCGAGCACCACGAGCAACGCCAGCGCCGCGGCGGGCAGCAGCCGCGTGAACCGGCGCCGCCAGAAGCTCGCATACCCGGGCCGCCCGTCGCGCTCGACGTCGCGCAGCAGGCCCGCGGTGATGAGGTAGCCGGAAAGAACGAAGAAGACGTCGACTCCCGCGAAGCCGAGGCCCATGCCCGGAACGCTGAGATGGAACGCGATGACCAGCCCGACGGCGGCCGTGCGCACCCCGTCGAGGCTCGGCACATAGGCCGGGGACGTCAGCGTGACTCCCGCTCGCCGTATACCCACGGCGCGACCGGGCGGCCGCCGAGCCAGGCGCGCCACACCTCGGCGATCACGAAGGGGACAAGGGCCGCGCCGACGGCCCACCGCGTCACGATCCGCAGCGGCAGCTCGGTGGTCAGCGGGACGAAGGGCGGCTCGCCGACCCTGCTGTCCTCGCGTGAGGCGCAGGCGTCCAGTTCGCGCCCGTTGACGATCACCTTGACCCACGTGTGGCCGGCGAGCCACCACGGGTACCCGAAGCCGCGCACGCGTGCGGCGTGCACGAGGCGGGCTTCGAACCCCAGCCCGCGCAGGACCAGCAGCAGGACGGTGTTGTACTGGTGCGACCAGCCGCGATGCGCGGCCAGCGAGCGCCCCGGCGGCTCGCCGAGGTGCCACAGCGAGTGCGTCGGGTACGCCCTCGCCACCCGCGCGATGGCCTCGTCGGCCAGGGCCGCGCCGGCGAGCCCGGTGGCGCGGCACCGTTCGATCAGCCCCTCGACGGTGTCCGGCCCGTCCGCGCGGGTGGGCGGCGGGGCCATCACCCAGACCGGCGCCAGCGCGGCGCCGGCGGCGAGCGGCAGAATCCAGCGCAGCCTCATGACTCTCCCCTCCTGCGGGCGAATCCCCGCAGCGATCGGTACGGGATCTCCTCGGAAAGCTGGTGGTGCAGCGCCAACATCTGGTCGATGGTGCGCCGCCACGGGTACTGCTCCGCCCGCGCCCGCGCCGCCGCGCGCAGCTCGGAGCCGAGCCTGGGCAGCAGGGTCTCGACGGCGTCGGCCAGCGACGCGGGGTCGGGCCGACCGGCGGCCCCCGACGTCGCGTCGACCAGCTCGTGCGCTCCCCCGCGGTTGGAGGTCACCACCGGGGTGCCGCAGGCCAGCGCCTCCAACACCGCCAATCCGAAGGTCTCGGCCGGGCAGACCGACAGTGAGATGTCGGCGGCCGCGATCCGCTTGGCCACCTCGGGCCGCCCCGCGACGAAGCCGTGGAAGGACACAGGGGCGTCGCCCGCGGCGGCCTGGAGCTCCGCCTGGTCCGGCCCCGTCCCGTAGAGGTCGAGCCGCACCCGATGGCCGCGCCGGTGCAGCTCGGCGACCGTGGCGACGGCCAGCTGCGGGCTCTTCTCGTGCGAGAGCCGGCCGACGTAGCAGAACTTCAGCACGCCGTCATCGGCAGGGCTGCCCGCCGACGGGTGAAAGGTCGCCAGGTCGACGCCCAGTGGGGCCAGCTCCAGCCGGGCTCCCGTGTCGGCGAACTCGTCCGCGGCGAACTGGCTGGTGACGACGACGGCGTCGAACTCCTTGGCCAGCCGCCGGTTCAGCGCGCCGACGGCGGCCTCCACCCCGAACGACCGCCGCGCCCACATCGCCAGCATGTCCGAGAGCCGCTCGTGGCTGAACAGGACGGAGCCGACGCTGCGCTTCGCCGCCCAGCGGCCCACCGGAGACAGCGTCCACTTGTCCGAGACCTCGACGCTGGTGGGCCGAAAGCGGTCGAGCACGTCCAGCGCCCGCCAGGGCTGGAAGATCATCCGGTACTGCTCGGACACCTTCGGGGCCCGCACGGACACCAGGATCCCGGCCTCGGACTCGACGACCTCGTCGCGCGCCCCCGGGAACACGAAGATGCGCGTGTGCCCCGCGTCGACGTAGCCCTGCCCGAGCTGCTCGATCACCACCTTCATGCCGCCCGACGTGGGGCCGACGAAGTTGGCCAGTTGGGCGATCCGCATGCGCCCCATCTAATCAGACCCCCACCCCGGGCCAGCGCCCCGCGGGCTTCGTGACACCGCACCGAAACCTTCGGGAAACACCGAAGGCGGCGGGCGCGACTAGTCTGTCCTGCATGTCCGAGATCGACACGACCACCACCGAGGCGGCGCCCAGCGAGGCGCACTCGCTCTCGGACCAGCTCCGCGCCGACGTGCGCCTGCTCACCACGCTGCTCGGACAGGTGCTGAGCGAGAGCGGCTCGAGCGGCCTGTTCGAGGATGTCGAGGCGCTGCGACAGGCCACCATCGCGGCGCACCAGGACGACTCCCCCGAGGCCTTCGCCCGGGCCATCGAGATCGCGGAGTCGTTCACCGTCGAGCGCGCCGACGAGGTGGCGCGCGCGTTCACCGTCTACTTCCACCTGGTGAACCTCGCCGAGGAGTTCCAGCGCGTGCGCGCCGTGCGCGAGGGGCAGTCCGACGAGGCCGGCGACACCATCCCTCGGGCCTTCGCCCGACTGGCCGACGAGCTGGGCGAGGACGCCGCCCTGGCGCGGCTTGAGAACCTGCGCTTCCACCCCGTCTTCACGGCGCACCCCACCGAGGCGCGCCGCCGCGCCGTCGCCTCCAGCATCCGTCGGCTCGCCGCGCTGCTCGAGGAGCGCACCGTCTCCGGCGCCGACCCCGCGGCGGGCCGGCGCATCCACCGTCGGCTGCTGGAGGAGATCGACACGCTCTGGCGCACCGCCCCCCTGCGCTCGACGCAGCCGGCGCCGGAGGACGAGGTCCGCTCGCTGATGACGATCTTCGACGAGACGCTCTACACGACGCTGCCGCGGATGTACCGCTACGTCGACGACGCGCTGCGGCCCGACGATGCGGGGCGCCGCCCGCCGGTGGTCAGGCCGTTCGTGCGCCTGGGCACCTGGGTCGGCGGCGACCGCGACGGCAACCCGTTCGTCACCCCTTCGGTGACCATCAAGGCGGCGGCCATCGCGGCCGAGCACGTCCTGCTCGGCCTCGAGCACACGGCGACGCTGATCGCGCGCAGCATCACGCTCGACTCCGACGCGACCCCGCCGTCGCCCGAGCTGACCGCGCTCTGGCACAGCCTCTCGCTGGCCGACGAGGCCGGCGCCGCGGCCGCGAAGCTCAGCGGCCCGAATGAGCCGCACAAGCAGGCTATGGCCCTGATCACCCGGCGTATCGTCGCCACCCGACGGCGCGACGCCGACCTCGCCTACGCCAACCCCGACCTCCTGCTCGCGGACCTCCGCGTCGTCCAGGACTCGCTGCGGGCGGCAGGTGCGCTGCGCCAGGCCTTCGGCACGCTGCAGACGCTGATGTGGCAGGTCGAGACGTTCGGCTTCCACCTGGCAGACCTCGAGGTGCGCCAGCACTCCGCGGTGCACGCGAAGGCGCTTGCCGAGTGCGAGGCGGGCGGGCAGCGCTCGGCGAAGACGGTCGAGGTGCTGGAGGTGTTCCACGCCGTCGCCCAGACGCAGCGGAAGTACGGCCTGCGCGCGGCCGGCCGCTACATCGTGTCGTTCACCCAGTCGGCCGACGACCTCGCGGCCGTCTACAAGCTGGCGAAGCACTCCGGCGCGGGTGCGGTGCTCGACGTCATCCCGCTCTTCGAGACCTTCGCCGACCTGCGCGCGGCCAGGGGCATCCTCGCCGAGGCCGTGAGGCACCCCGAGTTCGCCGCGCGCCTGGAGGAGACGGGCGGCAAGCTGGAGGTCATGCTCGGCTACTCCGACTCCTCGAAGGACGTCGGCCCGCTAGCCGCCAACCTCGCTCTGTACGACGCGCAGGTGGAGATCACCGAGTGGGCCGTGGAGAACGGCTACGAGCTGACCCTCTTCCACGGCCGCGGCGGCGCGCTGGGCCGCGGCGGCGGCCCCACGAACACGGCGATCCTCGCGCAGCCCCCGCATTCCGTCGACGGCCGGTTCAAGCTGACCGAGCAGGGCGAGGTGGTCTTCGCCCGGTACGGCGACCCGACCATCGCGATGCGCCACATCGACCAGGTCGCGGCGGCCACGCTGCTCGCGGCCGCGCCGTCGATCGAGCGCCGCAACGTCGAGGCCGCGGAGAGGTACGCCGACGTCGCCGCGCGGCTGACGACGGCGTCGCGCGCCTGCTTCGACTCGCTGGTGAAGGCGGACGGCTTCGCCCCGTGGTTCGCCACCGTCACGCCCATGGACGAGATCGGCCGGCTGCAGCTGGGCTCCCGCCCGGCCCGAAGGGGCCTCTCGGTCGAGTCGTTGGAGGACCTCCGGGCGATCCCCTGGGTGTTCGCGTGGTCACAGGCCAGGATCAACCTCGCGGGCTGGTTCGGCCTGGGCAGCGCGCTGGAGGCCATCGGCGACGTCGACCTGCTGAGCAGGGCCTACGAGGAGTGGCCCCTGTTCCGCACCGTCGTCGACAACGTCGGGATGAGCCTCGCGAAGGCCGATCCGCGCATCGCCCGGCAGTACCTGGAGCTGGGCGACCGGCCGGACCTCACCGGGCTCGTGCTGGAGGAGATGGAGTTGACGCGCTCCTGGCTGATCCGCATCGTCGGCGGCGAGGAACTCCTGGACAACCGCCCGGAGCTCCACACCGCCGTCCACCTGCGCAGCCCGTACGTCGACGTGCTGTCGCTGCTCCAGCTCCGCGCGCTGCGTGTGCTGCGCTCTGACTCCCCCGACGGCGCCGGCTCCGACTGGGAGCATCTCCTGCTGCTATCGGTCTCCGGCGTCTCGGCGGGCCTCCAGAACACGGGATAGGCAGGATACCCGGGCGTAACGGACATCAGCCGCGGCGGCGCTCCGCCAGGAACTGCTCAACCCTAGGCGAGCGCACAAACCCCGCGGGGACGAGACGTCGTTCGAGTTCGGCCGACGCGGTGGTGGACCGAACGACGGCACGCTTCACTGCTTCCTTGTCCACAATGCGATCGGACACGCTCGACACCTCCTTCCACGACCAGCTTCGTCCCAGCATACCGCTCGGTTCTTCGCTGCTTCGAGGATCACCACACCTGGTCAATCCCGCTGTTTGGCCAGGACGGCCCGCTGGAGCAGGACGAAGATCAGCAGGATGCCGCCGGTGATGATGGTCGTCGCCT
>DAONOU010000108.1:0-8170 GCA_035409265.1 Arachnia sp.
GATGATCACCACCAACCTGTTCAGCGCCCCGGTGTTCAAGGACGGCGGCTTCACCAGCAACGACCGCAGCGTCCGCCGGTTCGCCCTTCGCAAGGTGCTGCGCAACCTGGACCTGGCCGCCGAGCTCGGTGCGACGACGTTCGTCATGTGGGGCGGACGCGAGGGCGCCGAGTACGACTCCTCGAAGGACCTGTGGGCGGCGCTGGCGCGCTACAAGGAGGGCCTCGACACCGTCGCGGGCTACATCAAGGAGCAGGGCTACGGCCTGCGGATCGGCCTGGAGCCGAAGCCGAACGAGCCCCGCGGCGACATTTTCCTGCCGTCCATCGGCCACGCGCTGGGCCTCATCGCCGACCTCGACCACGGCGACATCGTCGGCCTCAACCCGGAGGTCGGCCACGAGCAGATGGCCAACCTGAACTACACGCACGGCCTGGCCCAGGCGCTGTTCAGCGACAAGCTCTTCCACATCGACCTCAACGGCCAGAAGGGGCTCAAGTACGACCAGGACCTGGCCTTCGGTCACGGCGACCTGCTGAGCGCCTTCTTCACCGTCGACCTGCTGGTCAACGGCTTCCCGTTCTCGCCGGAGGCCACCCGCTACGAGGGCCCCATCCACTTCGACTACAAGCCGTCGCGCACCGAGGGCATGCAGGGGATCTGGGACTCGGCCGCCGCGAACATGCAGACGTACCTGATGCTGGCCGACAAGGCCCGCGCGTTCCGGGCCGACCCGGCCGTTCAGGCGCTGTTGAAGGAGAACCTGGTCGACCAGCTCGCCGTCCCGACGATCGCCCCGGGGGAGTCGCTCGCCGACTTCCGCGCCGCCGACGACGGCTTCGATGCCGACGCAGCAGGCGCCCGTGAGTACCGCTTCGTCGAGCTCTACCAGGCTGCGCTGCGTCACCTGATCGGCTAAGAGGTTCCGCAGTAGGTACCACCTACTGCGGAACCTCTATGCGAGAGGCCGCGTCGGCAGGTTTGCCGACGCGGCCCAATCGTTATCAAAAAGTGACTGTTTTGTCTTGACCCGCGATGTCGACCGCGGTGGCCGCCGTCGGTGTGCTTTCCGCCTGCAGTGGCGATCGCGGCCAGGCGCCGGGCCAGACGGCTGGCCCGACCTCCACTGGCGGCGCTCCCGCCGCCGGTGGCGAGCTGGTCGGCATCGCGATGCCGACCAAGAGCCTCGAGCGCTGGAACCGCGACGGCGCCCACCTGGAGAAGCTGCTGCAGGATGCGGGCTTCAAGACCAGCCTCCAGTACGCGGACAACAAGCAGGATCAGCAGAACAACCAGATCCAGAACATGCTGAACGACGGCGCGAAGGTCGTCGTCATCGCTTCGATCGACGGCACGGCGCTCGGGCCGGTCCTCTCCCAGGCGGCGTCGCAGAATGTCGCGGTCATCGCCTACGACCGTCTCATCAACGGCTCGGAGAACGTCGACTACTACGCGACCTTCGACAACTACAAGGTGGGCCAGCTGCAGGGCCAGTTCATCCTGGACAACGCAGACGCGTTCAAGGGCGCGGACGGCACGCTCAACCTTGAGCCCTTTGCCGGCTCGCCCGACGATAACAACGCCAAGTTCTTCTTCTCCGGGGCGTGGGACCTGGTAGGCCCCAAGGTGCAGAGCGGCGAGTTCACCGTGCCCTCGGGCAAGGCGCCGAAGACCAACGACGAATGGGCCTCCATCGGCATTCCCGCCTGGCAGTCCGCGACGGCGCAGTCCGAGATGGAGAACCGGCTCAACTCGTTCTACAGCGGCAAGAAGGTAAACATTGTCCTCTCGCCCAACGACTCGCTCGCCCTCGGCATCCAGCAGGCGCTCGACGGCGCCGGCTACAAGGTCGGCACCGACTGGCCGCTGCTCACCGGACAGGACGCTGACCTCGCCAACGTGAAGGCCATGCTGGACGGCAAGCAGTCGATGACCGTCTGGAAGGACACCCGCAAGCTGGGCGAGACGGTCGCGCGGATGGTCGGGCAGATCGTCAAGGGTGAGACCGTCGAGGTCAACGACAACGAGACCTACGACAACGGCAAGAAGATCGTCCCGACCTACCTCGTCGAGCCCGAGGTGGTCACGAAGGACAACGTGCAGTCCGCGTTGGTCGATTCCGGGTTCTACTCGGCCTCCGACCTCGGCCTCTAGGAGTTGGCGAAGCCCGGAGGGGAGACGACATGAGCGAAGCGCTCCTTCAGATGCGAAGCATCGGCAAGACGTTCGGGCCGGTGCGCGCTCTCGGCGACGTGTCGATGAACGTCACGAGAGGCGAGATCCACGCCATCTGCGGCGAGAACGGCGCAGGCAAGTCGACGCTCATGAACGTCCTCTCTGGGCTCTACCCACACGGCACCTACGAGGGAGAGATCCTCTACGACGGCGAAGAGATGCGCTTCAAGTCGCTGCGAGACAGCGAGGCGCTCGGCATCGTCATCATCCACCAGGAGCTCGGCCTCTCGCCGTACCTGTCCATCGGCGAGAACATCTTCCTCGGCAACGAGCGGTCGAAGGCCGGGGTGATCGACTGGCCGACGACGATGGCGTCAGCCCGCGACCTCTTGGCCCGCGTCGGGCTGGGCGAGCGACCCGAGACTAGGGTCATGGACATCGGCGTCGGCAAGCAGCAACTCGTCGAGATCGCCAAGGCGTTGTCGAAGAACGTGCGCCTCCTCATCCTCGACGAGCCGACGGCGGCCCTCAACGACGAGGACTCGGCGCATCTGCTGAGCCTCATGCGCACCCTCAAGTCGGAGGGCGTCACGCAGATCATCATCTCGCACAAGCTCAACGAGGTGATGGCCATTGCCGATTCGGTCACCGTGATCCGCGACGGGTCGGTCGTCGAGACTCTCGACAACTCGCCCGACGCGGCCGAGCCGATCACCGAGCAGCGCATCATCAGGTCCATGGTGGGGCGCCCGCTCGACAGCAGGTTCCCCGAGCGCTATCCGCAGATCGGAGAGGAACTGCTGCGGATCGAGGACTGGACCGTGCATCACCCCGAGGACGTGCATCGCGTCGTCGTCGACGGTGCGTCGCTCAGCGTGCGCGCGGGCGAGGTCGTCGGCATCGCGGGACTGATGGGCGCGGGACGCACCGAGCTGGCCATGAGCGTCTTCGGGCACCAGTACGGCGCGCGAATCAGCGGGAGCGTTTTCAAACGCGGCGTGGGCATCCAGACCGACTCGGTCGAACGGGCCATCGGCCACGGGCTGGCGTATGTCAGCGAGGACCGGAAGAAGTACGGCTTGAATCTCATCGCGGAGATCCGGCACAACATCAGCGCTGCCGCGCTGGGCAAGGTCAGCAGTCGAGGCGTCATCAACAAGCCGCGCGAGGATCAAGTCGCCCGCGACTACCGAGCGAAGATGCGCATCCGGTCGGCCTCCATCCAGCAGCGGGTGGGGAATCTGTCGGGCGGCAACCAGCAGAAGGTCGTCCTCAGCAAGTGGATGTTCTCCGACCCGGACGTCTTGATCCTCGACGAGCCAACGCGCGGGATCGACGTCGGCGCCAAGTTCGAGATCTATCAGATCATCAACGAGCTCGCGGCTTCGGGCCGCGGGGTCATCGTCATCTCATCGGAGCTCCCCGAACTCCTCGGTATCTGCGACCGCATCTACGCGCTCAGCGAGGGGCGGATCACGGGACAGCTCCCCAAGGAAGAAGCGACACAGGAGTCGCTTATGGAACTCATGACTTTGGAGGCGCCACGCGCATGACTACCACCACTGAATCCGAGTCCGCGGTATCGCGCTGGGGGAGCCTCGGCGCGGGCATGCGCCAGTACGGCATCATGGCGGCGCTCGTCCTGATCGTGATCCTCTTCCAAGTCATGACGGAGGGACGGCTCCTGCAACCCAACAACGTCACGAGCCTTGTCCAGCAGAACGCTTATGTCCTGATCCTTGCCGTCGGCATGCTGATGATCATCGTCGCCGGCCATATCGATCTGTCCGTCGGCTCCGTCGTCGCCGCGGTCGGCGGCGTGATCGGCGTGTTGATGGCTGACTACCACGTGAATCCCTGGATCGCGGCGTTCCTCGCCCTGGTCGTGGGGGCCGCCGTCGGTGCCTGGCAGGGCTTCTGGGTGGCCTTCGTCGGCGTGCCCGCCTTCATTGTGACGCTCGGCGGCATGCTGATCTTCCGCGGCGTCGCCCTGGTTCTCGTGGGTTACACGCGTGCGGGTTTCGACTCCCAGTTTCTGGTGATCTCGAACGGCGGCGGAGCGGGATTGGCGGGTTTCGTCGGGCAGCTCGACGCATTCACCTTGATCGTTGGCGGCTTGGCGATCGCCGCGCTCGTGTACTCCACGCTGCGACGGCGGGTGACGAGCCTTAAGCGAGGACTCGAGACGGAGTCCGTCGGGATCATGGTCGGCAAGCTGGCGGCGCTCGTCGTGCTCATCGGATTGGCGACTTACTGGATCGCGTTGAGCGCCCTCGGCTTGCCGTACGTGCTGGTGATCGTGGGGCTGGTGATCTTCCTCTACGCCTGGCTCATGAGCAACACGGTGTTCGGGCGTCACATTTACGCTATCGGCGGAAACCTGGCCGCCGCCAAGCTCTCGGGCATCAACACCCGCAAGGTCAACTTCTGGCTGTTCGTGAACATGGGAGTCCTGTGTGGCTTGGCCGCAGTGGTCGTGACCTCCCGGGCAGGCGCGGCGACGGCCGCCGCCGGTCAGAACTACGAGCTGGACGCCATCGCCGCGTGTTTCATCGGCGGGGCAGCGGTCACCGGCGGCATCGGGCGGGTCTCCGGCGCGATCGTCGGCGCGCTGATCATGGGCGTTCTGAACATGGGCCTGTCGATCATGGGCGTCGACCCCTCCTGGCAGTTCATCATCAAGGGCCTGGTGTTGGTGTTCGCGGTGGCCTTCGACATGCTGAACAAGCGCGGCCCGGCCGGTGGTCACTGAGCCTCAATCGCCCCATCAACTATTGACCGAAAATCGGCGGGCCACTTGCCACGCCATGCGATGCCTCCACTAGGCTGCGGCCAGAGCGTTGCGCCGATGCAGCGCGCCACACGAGTGGAAGTGAGTGCCGATGAGCGAGCAATCGACCGTCACCCGCACCGAGATATCTGCCCCGCTGACCGGCATCATGGTGCCGATCGATCAGGTGCCGGATCCGGTGTTCGCCCGGAAGATGGTGGGTGACGGGTTCTCCATCGATCCCCTGAGTAACGTCCTTGTCGCGCCGGTCGCGGGTGAGGTGGTCGACCTCCAGCCCTCGCACCATGCGGTGACCATCCGCACGGCCGACGGCCTCGAGATCCTGATGCACATCGGGCTCGACACCGTCTCGCTGCTGGGCAAGGGCTTCACCCCGAAGGTGAAGGAGGGCGCCACCGTCGCGGTCGGCGACCCGCTCGTCGAGTTCGACCTCGACGTCGTGGGCCGGGAGGCCAAGAGCCTTCTCACCCAGGTCGTCATCACCAACACCGAGCGCGTCGCGAGCATCGTGCCGGCGACGGGCCTGGTCAACGCCGGGTCCGACGTCGCGGCCACCGTCGAGCTTGCCGCCGTCGAGGAGTCGGTCGACGGCGCGCCCGGCGCCGACGTCACGGCCACGTCCGAGGCGCTCATCGTGCCCAACCCGACCGGCCTGCACGCCCGGCCGTCCGCGACGCTGGTGAACCTGGCCAAGCAGTACTCCTCGGACATCCGGCTCCGCCGGGGCGACGACACGGCCAACGCCAAGTCGATCGTCTCGATCATGGGGCTGGCCGTCGGCTACGCCCAGAAGATCGTCATCACCGCGCACGGCGCCGATGCCGCCGACGCCGTCGAGGCGATCGCCCAGGCCGTCCGCGACGGCCTCGGCGAGGACTGCCCGCCGCCGTCGGGCACCGAGGACACCGCGCCGATGCGCGCCGTCGAGGTGGAGCCCGAGCCCGAACCGGAGCCCACCGGCCCGCGCTCCGGCGACTGGAACCTCCTGCTCGGCGTCTCGGCGTCGCCCGGCCTGGGCGTCGGCACGGTGCTGCAGCTGCGCCGCGAGGACATCGTCGTGACCGAGAACGCGAGCGACCACCACCTCGAGCGCCGCAAGCTGAACTCCGCCATCGACCGCGCGCTCATCGACCTGTCCGCGCTGCAGCACAAGCTGGAGCAGGACGCGTCGCCGGACAAGGCCGCGATCTTCGCCGCCCACCAGGAGATCCTGGGCGACCCGGAACTCCTCGACATCGCCGCCAGCGCCATCGACAAGGGCAAGTCCGCCCCGTTCGCCTGGCGCGCCGCCTACACCAACTTCGCCGACCAACTCGCGAGCCTGGCCGACGAGGTGCTCGCCGGCCGCGCGAACGACGTCCGCGACGTCGGCCAGCGCGTGCTCGAGGAGCTGACGGGGCAGCGCAGCGAGAAGCCCGAGTTGGCCGAGGGCACCATCCTGATCGCCGAGGACCTCACCCCGTCGGACACGGCGCAGCTCGACCGCAGCAAGGTCGTCGGCTTCGCCACCACCGGCGGCGGCGCGTCCTCGCACGTCGCGATCATCGCCCGCTCGCTCGACATCCCCGCCGTCGCGGGCATCGAGTCGCGGGCGCTGGACATCGCCGACGGCACCCGCGTCGTCCTCGACGGCTCGAAGGGCTCGCTGCAACTGAACCTCACCGATGAGGAGATCAACGGCATCTTCGACCGCCAGAAGAGGCTCGCCGAGCGGAAGGCGCTGGAGGAGTCGCACAAGGACGAGCCCGCCACGACCACCGACGGGCACCAGGTGCACGTCGTCGCCAACATCGGCGGCGTCGAGGACGCCGAGAAGTCGATGACCAAGGGCGCCGAGGGCGTGGGCCTGCTGCGCTCCGAGTTCGTGTTCATGGGCCGCTCGACGGCGCCCACCGAGGCCGAGCAGGCCCAGGTCTACGCCGACTGCGCCCGGGCGCTCAAGCCGGGCCAGCCGTTGGTCATCCGGACGCTCGACGTCGGCGGCGACAAGCCGCTGGACTACCTGCCGATCCCCGCCGAGGAGAACCCGTTCCTCGGCGTGCGCGGCGTGCGCGTCGGGCTGGAGAAGCCCGAGGTGCTGCGCACGCAGCTGCGCGCGATCCTCGCCGCCGCCGACGCCGGGGCCGACCTGTACGTCATGTTCCCGATGATCGCCACCATCGACGACTGGCGCCAGGCCAAGGCGATCTGGGACGACGAACGGGCCAAGAGCGGCGTCACCGCGAAGGTGAGCGTCGGCATCATGATGGAGGTCCCCTCGGTCGCGGTGATGGCCAAGCAGTTCGCGGCCGAGGAGGGCTGCGACTTCTTCTCCGTCGGCACCAACGACCTGACCAGCTACACGCTGGCGATGGACCGGGGTCACCCGAAGCTGGCCGCGCAAGTCGACCCGTGCAACCCCGCCATCCTGACGCTCATCGGCAACGCCTGCGAGGCGCTGCACGAGCGCGGCAAGTGGCTGGGCATCTGCGGCGGCGTCGCGTCCGACCCGCAGGCCGTGCCGATCCTCGTCGGCCTCGGCGTCGACGAGCTCAGCTGTTCGATCCCGGCGATCCCCGCCGTCAAGGCCGCCGTGCGGTCCTACTCGCTCGAGCAGTGCAAGGAGATGGCCGCGAAGGCCGTCCTCTGCTCGACGCCCGAAGAAGTCCGTTCGCTCGTCCCGGTGGAAGAGGTCTGACAAATGAGTGCAGCAGAAGAGATCCTCGACGTCGTCGGCGGCGCGGACAATGTCGTCAGCCTCACGCACTGCGCCACGCGCCTGCGCTTCCAGCTGGTCGACGCGTCGAACATCGACGTCGCGGCCGTGGAGTCGATCAAGGGCGTCATGGGCGCGGTCCCCCAGGCGGGGGAGCGGTTCCAGATCATCATGGGCGGCGCCGTCCAGACCTACTACGAGCAGATCAACGCGCTGCCCGTCATGCAGGGCAAGCGCCAGCTCACGGACGAGGAGCTCAAGGCGGCCGCCCGGGCCGGCGGCGTGCGCGGCAAGTTCGCCTGGGTCGACTCGTTCTTCGAGTTCCTGTCCGATTCGTTCCGTCCCATCCTCGGCGCGCTGCTCGGCGCGTCGCTGTTCATCACGTTCATGGCGCTGATGGCCTCCCTCGGCGTGATCGAGAACTGGGCCGACGGCGAGCAGGCGGCTCTGCTTGCACCGGGCTGGCAGTTCATCAACCTGATGTGGCAGTCGGTGTTCGTGTTCCTGCC
>DAONOU010000109.1:0-8161 GCA_035409265.1 Arachnia sp.
GCAAGCAGGCCTGGACCAACCGCGCCGGCACCGAGTACGTCTGGTTCAACAACGTCGAGACCCGCCCCGGCCAGGGCTACCCCCGGACCTACGAGGACCAGGAGAAGTGGCAGGGCGGCTGGGTCCGCACCAAGAGCGGGCGGCTGAAGCTGCGCTCCGGCGGCCGGTTCAAGAAGCTCCTCTCGATCTTCGCGTCCCCGGTGCAGCCGGGCATGGACGACTACTACGAGCCCTGGACCTACGACTACGAGAACCTGATCACCGCGCCGCTCGGCGACGACTTCCCGGTGGCCCGGCCGAAGTCGCTGGTGACGGGCAAGGACATGGCGATCAGCGCGTCGGCCAACTGGGACGACTCGCTGGGCGGCGTGGCGGCGACCGAGGCCGGCGACCCGATCCTGAAGAAGCTGCGCGAGGAGGCCAACCAGCAGATCAAGCTGGAGTACGAGAAGAGCTTCATGTTCTTCGTGCCGCGCATCTGCGAGCACTGCCTCAACCCGTCCTGCATGGCGTCGTGCCCCTCGGGCGCGATCTACAAGCGCTCCGAGGACGGCATCGTCCTGGTCGACCAGGACAAGTGCCGCGGCTGGCGGCAGTGCATCACGGGCTGCCCGTACAAGAAGATCTACTTCAACCACCGCACGGGCAAGGCCGAGAAGTGCCACTTCTGCTACCCGCGCCTCGAGGTCGGCATCCCGACGGTGTGCTCCGAGACCTGCGTCGGCCGGCTGCGCTACCTCGGCGTCATCCTGTACGACCCCGACAAGGTGACGCAGGCCGCGATGGCCGACGACAAGGACCTCTACGAGGCCCAGCTCGACCTCATGCTCGACCCCACCGACCCGCAGGTCATCGCCGACGCCAAGGCCAACGGCATCCCGTCGGACTGGCTGGACGCCGCGGCGAAGTCGCCGGTGTACGCCCTGATCAAGCACTTCAAGGTGGCGCTGCCGCTGCACCCGGAGTACCGCACCATGCCGATGGTCTGGTACATCCCGCCGCTGTCGCCGGTGGTGGACCTGCTCCAGTCCCAGGGACACGACGCCGAGGCGGGAGGCAACCTGTTCGGCGCCATCGACGCGCTGCGCATCCCGCTGGAGTACCTGGCCGAGCTGTTCACCGCGGGCGACGTCGAGCCGGTGCGGCTCGTGCTGCAGAAGCTGGCCGCGATGCGCTCCTACATGCGCGACGTGACGCTCGGCCGCGAGCGCGACGAGGACCTGGCCACCGCCGTCGGCATGACGGGCGGGGCCATGGAGCAGATGTACCGGCTGCTGGCGATCGCCAAGTACAGCGAGCGCTACGTCATCCCCAAGGCGCACCGCGAGCAGGCGCACAACCTCGAGGAGATGGCCTGCTCGGTGAACTTCGACGACGACCCGAGCGCGTCCGGCGCGCTGGGCGAGTCGTCGGGCCGGCTGGTGCCCGTCGCGATCGAGTCGTTCGCCGCCGTCAAGGCCAAGCGCGACGAGGAAGCGCGGGAGAAGGCGGGGACGCCGTGAAGCTGCCCGCCCCGCCGCCGCGCCGCGACCGCGTGCTCTACGCCGCGGCCGCCGTCGTGCTCTCCTATCCCGACGACGAGACGCTCGGTCGGCTGCCGCTTGTCGAGGCGGCGTTGGTCGAGGCCGGCGCGCTGGCCCCCTTCGAGCCGGTCCTCGCACATCTCAGGTCGATGGCCCCGATGGAGGTGCAGGCCTGGCACGTGCAGGAGTTCGACCTGTCGCGCAGGCACGCGCTGCACCTCACCTACTGGACCGACGGCGACACCCGCCGCCGGGGCGAGGTGCTGGCCGCCATCAAGCAGACCTACCGCGACTCCGGCCTGCTGGTCGACCTCGACGGCGAGCTGCCGGACTACCTCCCGATGGTGCTGGAGTTCGCCGCCAACGGCGCGCCCGCGCTCGGCGTCGCGCTGCTCAACACCTACCGCGCCTCGCTGGAGCTGCTGCGGCTCGGCCTGGTCAAGGACAAGCTGCCGCACGCGGGCGTCGTCGCCGCGATCTGCGACACGCTCGGCGGCCCGTCCCCGCAGACCAGGGCCGAGGTGCAGGAGCTGCTCGGCACGCGGCCCAGCGAGCTCGTCGGGCTCGAGCCCTTCATCAACACCACCCCGTTCCCGGCGGCCGGCCAAGAGCTGGCCGGGGCCAGGCAAGGAGGCTGACATGGAAACCTTCCTCTGGGGCGTCTTCCCCTACATCGTGGCGCTGGTCTTCTTCGGCGGGCTGTTCTGGCGCTACCGCTACGACCAGTTCGGCTGGACGACGCGGTCGTCGCAGCTGTACGAGTCCAAGCTGCTGAAGTTCGCCTCCCCGCTGTTCCACTTCGCGCTGCTGGCCGTGTTCCTGGGCCACGTCGTCGGCCTGATCATCCCGAAGGCGCTCACCGACTGGGTGGGGCTGGACCAGCACATGTACCACATGGGCGCCTTCTACGGCGGCGGCCTCGCGGGCATCGCGCTCGTCGTCGGCCTCGGTCTGCTGATCTACCGGCGCCGCACCCAGACCGCCGTCTTCCGCGCGACGACGGTCAACGACAAGGTCATGTACCTGTTCCTGGCGCTCGCCGTCGGCCTCGGCATGGTCGCGACGCTGACCGGCGACAAGACCCCGACGGGCGAGGAGCACAACTACCGGGAGACGGTGTCGATCTGGTTCCGCTCGCTGTTCGTGTTCCAGCCGAACGTCGAGAAGATGGGGGAGGCCACCTGGCAGTTCCAGGCGCACATCGTCATCGCGTTGCTGCTGATCGCGATGATCCCGTTCACGCGCCTCGTCCACGCGTTCTCCGCGCCGCTGCACTACCTGTTCCGCCCCTACATCGTCTACCGCTCGCGCGACGTCGTCCCGCAGCACTCGCAGACGGTCAAGGGCCGCGGCTGGGACCCGATCGGCACCCGCGACAACGAGAAGACCCGGCGATAACGGATCCTTAACGTGCCCCGCGTCCAGACGGACGCGGGGCACTGTGCAGACTATGACCGTATCTACCAATAGTTGGAACAAAATCCACCGACAGAGAGATCACCACCAGTGAGTAAGCACCTCATCGAGGTCGCCCCGGTCCACGAGACCGGCAAGGGCGCCGGGCGCGTCATGACCATGTCCACCGTCGCGTTCACGCTGATGTTCGCGGTGTGGCTGATGTTCGGCATCCTGGGCGTCCCGATCCAGAAGGAGTTCGGGCTGAGCGACGAGCAGCTCGCCTGGATCTCCGCCGTCGCCGTCCTCAACGGGTCGATGTGGCGGTTGCCTGCCGGCATCATCGCCGACCGCATCGGCGGCCGCAAGGTCACCCTCTTCCTGCTGTTCGCCACCGCGATCCCCGCCTACATGGTGAGCTTCGCGCAGAGCTACACCTGGCTGCTGGTACTGGCGTTCCTCGTCGGCTTCGCGGGCAACCTGTTCTCCGTCGGCACCACCTGGAACTCGGCCTGGTTCAGCAAGGATCGCCAGGGCCTTGCCCTCGGCGTGTTCGGCGCGGGCAACGTCGGCGCGTCGGTCACCAAGTTCATCGGGCCGCCGCTGATCGCCGCGACGGCGGGAAGCACCTTCATCCTCGGCATCCAGGGCGGCTGGCGGCTCATCCCCGTCATCTACGCGGTGCTGCTGGTGATCGTCGGCGTCCTGACCTGGGTCATCGTGCCGCGCGTGGACCGCGCCCCCGGGCCGACCCGCACGCTGAAGCAGATGACGGCCCCGCTCAGCAACGTGCGCGTGTGGCGGTTCTCGCTCTACTACGTCGCGGTGTTCGGCGCCTACGTGGCGCTGTCGGCGTGGCTGCCGAAGTACTACGTCGACAACTTCGGCGTGAGCCTCACCGTCGCCGGCCTGCTGACCGCGACGTTCATCTTCCCGGCCTCGCTGTTGCGGCCCGTCGGCGGGTGGATGAGCGACCGGTGGGGCGCCCGCAGGGTCATGTACCTCACGTTCGGCCTGATGCTGCTGACCAGCGGCATCCTGATGATGCCCAACGGCTTCATCACCATCGTCCATCCCGACGGCGCGGAGACCACGCACCTGCACTACGAGATCCACATCGTGTGGTTCGCGATCCTGGTGTTCCTGCTCGGCTGCGCCATGGGCTTCGGCAAGGCGGCCGTGTTCAAGCACATCCCCGAGTACTTCCCCGACAACGTCGGCTCCGTCGGCGGCCTCGTCGGCATGCTCGGCGGCCTCGGCGGCTTCTTCCTGCCGCCGATGTTCGCCTACACCAAGACGTGGTCGGGCTTCCCGAGCTCCACGTTCTTCTGCATCTTCGTCCTGGTGGCGCTCTGCGCCGTCTGGATGCACATCACCATCGTCAAGATGCTGCACGAGAAGGCCCCCGAACTGGCCGGCAGCATCGACCGTCCGCTTGAGGAGGCACACGCATGAGCGCTACCGAGACCAAGGGCGACTGGCTCGTCGCCTGGGACCCCGAGGACGAGAGCAAGTGGGACAAGAAGCTCGCTTGGAACACCCTCACCGTCTCCACCTTCACCCTGACGCTGTGCTTCGTCGCCTGGTTCCTCCCGAGCGCCATCGTGCCGAAGCTGAACGCGCTGGGATTCGAGTTCACCAAGGCGCAGCTGTACTGGCTGGCCGCCATGCCCGGCCTCTCGGGCGGCATCCTCCGCCTGGTGTGGATGGTGCTGCCGCCCAAGATCGGCACGCGCAAGCTGGTCACGCTGACCACGCTGCTGCTGATCCTCCCCGTGCTCGGCTGGGGCTTCGAGGTCACCAACCCCGACGTCCCGTACTGGCGCCTGATGGGCCTCTCGTTCCTGGCGGGCATCGGCGGCGGCGCGTTCTCCGGCTTCATGCCGTCGACGTCGTACTTCTTCCCGAGGCGCATGCAGGGCACCGCGCTCGGCCTCCAGGCGGGCATCGGCAACTTCGGCGTCTCGCTCGTGCAGCTGCTGACGCCGTGGCTGATCAGCTTCGGCATGTTCTCGTTCCTGGGCTCGCAGACCATGGCGATCGCGGGCAAGGACCCGGTCGTCGTCTGGTACCAGAACTCGGCGCTCGTCTACATCCCGTTCATCATCGTCGGCGCCATCTGGGCCTACATCGTGCTGAAGTCCGTGCCGGTCAAGGCCAGCATCAAGCAGCAGTTCGACATCTTCTCCAACCAGGACACCTGGTGGATGACGATCCTCTACATCATGACCTTCGGCACGTTCTCCGGCCTGTCGGCCCAGTTCGGCCTGCTGATGGCCAACCTGTACGGCAGCGGCAACCCCGACATCGTCGAGGGGGCGGGCGCGACGGCCACGCTGCTCGTCGAGGGCTACTCGGTGCCGGACCCGGTGAAGTTCGTCTTCCTCGGCCCGCTGATCGGTGCCGGCGCGCGCGTCGCGTTCTCCCCGCTGACCGACCGCATGGGCGGCGCCGTCTGGACGCTGGTCTCCGGCATCGGCATCCTCGGCGCGATCCTCTACACCATCCCCGGCCTGACCCCCGACACCTCGAGCGCCGCGGCGCTGCAGGGCGGGTTCAACCAGTTCCTCTGGGGCATGCTGGCGATCTTCCTGTTCTCGGGCATCGGCAACGCGTCGACGTTCAAGCAGATGCCGATGATCTTCGAGCGGCGCCAGGCCGGCGGCGTGATCGGCTGGACGGGCGCCATCGCCGCGTTCGGCCCGTTCCTGTTCGGCGTGGGCCTGACCATGATGTCCCCGACGGCGTTCTACACGATCGGCGCCGTGTGGGCCGTGATGTGCATCGCGATCACCTGGTGGCGCTACGCCCGCCCGGGGGCCCCGAAGAAGAGCTGACGCCTGACTCACGTCGGCGCCGGTGGTCCCGTTTCGGGACCACCGGCGCCGACGTGTTTTCGGGCGCAGAAGGAAATGTCGGTAGTCGGTTCTAGGGTTTGACTCATGATCCCCGAGTTCTACAGCCGCCGCCCGGAGTGGGCGGACCGGATCGAGCGCATTGTGGAATCGCTCGGGCGCATCGGCGTGTTGGAGGAGCGGTCTGGTCAAGCCTTGGAGCTTCGGCGCAGCAACCGGATCGGGTCTGTCCATTCGTCAACGGCGATTGAGGGAAACCGGCTGACCTTGGCGCAGGTGGAGGCGCTGGCTGACGGCCTCCCGGTACATGCCGCACCGCGGGAGGTGCTCGAGGTCGCGAACGCGCTTGCGGCTTACGACGCGCTCCCCGAACTTGACCCGTTGAGAGTCGACGACCTTCTACGTGCCCATGGGTTGTTGACCGCAGGGCTTCAGCCGGAGGCGGGCGAGTTCCGCACCGTCGAGGTGGAGATCGTCGGCGTCGACGGAACCGTGCTGCATACGGGTTCGCGCGTGGAGAAGGTGCCGCGGTTGGTGGGCGAGCTTCTCGAATGGGCTGCCGGAAGCAGCGATCACCCGGTCGTCGTGTCCAGTGCCGTGCACTTTCTGATTGAGCACATCCACCCGTTCCGAGATGGAAACGGGCGGATCGGGCGGCTGTGGCAAACGTTGATCCTCAGCCGTTGGCGTTCGGCTTTCGCGTGGATGCCGACCGAGACCATGATTCGCCGAAACCAGGGCGCTTACTACCGTGCGCTCCAAGCATCACGCGAGCCGGAGATCGACGCGGCGCCCTTCATCGAGTACATGTTGGATGTCATCGGTGAGTCGCTCGGCGAGTACGAGGCGCAGGCACGGCGTCAGGATGTCGGAGTAAACGTCGGTATAAATGTCGGAGTAAAAGCCAGGCTGATCGACCTACTCCGGTCGGACTCGACGTTGAGTGCTGCGGCTCTCGCCGGGTTTCTGGGCAAGACAACGCGCACTGTCGAGCGTCATCTCAGCCAGCTGAAGGCCGAGGGACGGGTTCGTCGCGTCGGTCCGCCCAAGACGGGCTGCTGGGTCGTGGTCGAGGATCCGGATGAGTGAGGCCCAGGGGCGAAGGCGGGTCACGGAGGAGGACCCCCGGTACCTCCGGGTGCGTGCCAGCCTCGTCTCCGCGTTGTTCGAGCTGGCGGCGGAGGTGCCCGCCGACGAGATCTCCGTCTCGCAGCTGGCCTCGGCCGCGGGGGTGTCGCGGACGACGTTCTACTCGCACTCGTCGTCGCCCGCGCAGTTGTTGGCCGACACGCTCGTCGACCGGCTCGCCCCGCGGCTGGACGCCCTCGCCGACGAGATGACGGTGCCCGGCGTCGAGTACGTGGAGCTGTGGCGGAAGGCGTACACGGTGCTGTTGGAGCACGTCCGGGAGCACCGCGCGGTCTACGAGACGCTGCTGGCCACGAGCTCCTTCGCGCTGTCGTCGCTGGTGCGGTACCTGGAGTCGGTGGCGACCCGCTCCGTCGACGCCGTCGTCGCGCAGTTCACCGAGCCGCACGTCACGCCGCTGTGGCGCACCATGGCCGTCCAGCAGCAGGTGCGCGGCAGCATCGCGATGATCAAGGCCTGGCTGGACACCGATCTTGCCGATCCGCCCGAGGTGGTCATCGACACCTACCTGACGCTCGCCCCGCCGTGGCAGCTCGCGAGGCCGGACGAAACCGGCCATATCGCCATGCGTCGCGTCCGATCGGCCGGTCACGTAAGGTAGTCGGCGGCGTGTCGGGAAGTCTGGTCGACGTCGTCGCAGGCACCCCGTCGGCGGCGTCAGGAGAAGGAGACCCCGTGACACCGCTCACCCGTGTGAATCATGCCCGTCGGCGCGTCAACCAATGGGTGACGATGGAGACCACCAGCGGGGTCCTGCTGCTGGTGGCCGCGGCCGTGGCGCTGCTGTGGGCGAACTCGCCGTGGCGCGAGGCCTACGCCGCCCTGTCGGACTTCACCATCGGCCCTGCCGCGCTGCACCTGAGCCTGCCGCTGTCGGCGTGGGCCGCCGACGGCCTGCTCGCGGTGTTCTTCTTCGTCGTCGGCGTAGAGCTCAAGCATGAACTCGTCGCCGGCAGCCTCCGCCGCCCTAGAGAGGCCGCCGTTCCCGTGCTCGCCGCCGTCGGAGGCATGGTCCTCCCCGCCGTGCTCTTCGTCACCGTGGTCCTTCTGGCCGGAGACCGGGAGGCCCTGCACGGTTGGGCGATCCCCACCGCGACGGACATCGCGTTTGCGCTGGCGGTGCTCGCGATCTTCGGCCGCGGCCTCCCGCGCGCGCTGCGCACGTTCCTGCTCACCCTCGCGGTGGTCGACGACCTCCTCGCGATCATCGTCATCGCCGTCTTCTACACCTCGGCCATC